>DATFIL010000522.1:0-8150 GCA_035270145.1 Desulfobacter sp.
GGCCAGCAGGTCTGTCATTCCGGTGGTCAGGCAAAAAATGGAAAACCCGATCAACCAGCCTAGGATACCGATTGTTGTACCTAAATAACCTGCGAGTTTTCCGATCTTTTTACCATCCATTTTTGCCCCCTTTCAAAATTGTGGTTCTATGACCACAACTATCGGTTGGATTCTATAATGTCAATGAGTTAAAAGTCCAAAAATGACATAACTTGATCATTGTTTTATGCATTGCTTTTTTGATTTTAAAGAATAGCAAGGCTGATCAACCGACGAAAAAAGCTGAGCGACAGGTTAGCGGCGTTACCATTTTCCAACTCAATGATAATTATCCAATGGATAAACATTTCCACGGTCATTTATTTGGGGATACCATGAATATTCAAAACCTGATATGGTCAATTTGATACGAGATGATTGTTGCAAAGATGTTTGATTTTTTGCAAACCTCAGGATTGGGCAAGGATGGTTGAGGTTGTAATTTTATAATATGCTCAAATATCATTCAAATATACAGGATAAACAGAACCACTCATCAACTTGTTCGCAAGGAGAGATATATGCAGTACTCGACAGCTCATCCCAATGATGCTGCCGAAATCGAACGGCTGTTCATCAAGACGTTTTCCGATTCGGAAGGTCAAACCGAAGGGGAAATGATCGGACGCCTCGCCAGAGATTTCATGAGCGGCGCCCCTGACGACGATCTCTACTGCTTTGTTGCCCGTGAAAATGAGCAGATCGTCGGAAGTATCTTCTTCTCACGGATCACGTTTGAGTCTGAGATCAAGGCGTTCATTCTTGCCCCAGTCGCAATACAGACAGATCAACAGGGCAAAGGAATTGGTCAGGGATTGATCCAGTTTGGCCTTGATTCCCTATTGAAAGACGGGGTAGACCTGGCAATCACCTACGGAGAGCCCAATTTCTACTCCAAGGTTGGTTTTCAATCTGTCACGGAAGCAGTCGTTCCAGCCCCCCTCAGGCTACAGCATCCGGAAGGATGGCTGGCTCAATCCTTGAAGGGCGATGAGATTGAAGCGATCAAGGGCAAATCTTCATGTGTCGAAGCCCTCAATAAACCTGAATACTGGTGATAGATTTGCGAACAATCCCCTGCACTCGTACCGCAGGAAGCCGCGCACGGCTTCCTGCGTCCGGTGAGGGGTGACGTTAGGGCACTTCATGACAGGAGATATCAATAATATTGGTCGCTATTAATTCTACTTTGTTAGCTTTGCTTTTGTATATACCTTTGAATATCTTTATAGCGTTGTCGGTGCCTAAATTCCATTTGTAATTTCCTTTTTTCAATCAAATTATTGTCCCCGATTAGCAACGCAATAATCATAATTCTGATATCTCTACAACTAAGCAAGGGATAGTCGGTTTTGTTTTGAACTCTTTCTTTGACAATAAAGGACATCGCCAGGATTACAAGCGCCATATGATGATGCCATCCACTCCATTTTCTAACCTGATAGTCAGACATTCCCAATTCGCTTTTGGAGTCTTGAAAAGAACACTCTATCCAGTATCGTTGAGCCTGCATGTAAGCAAATTGTTGTAAGGGAGTTATTGGCATATCAGCATTGCTGAGAGAGTATTTGATTTTTTTTTAGAGATGGGGTCTTAGGTCTTAGAGACTTAGAGTAGAGATGGGGTCGGGCCAAAATAACTGATTGAAATAATAGATAATAAGCTCTAAAAACCCCCCGATTTTGGGGCTATATTTCATTTTTCGAGGCCAAAAAGAGCGATATAGAAAACGAAACAAAAAATTTCTAACCACCAAAATAAATCAAATGGGGTCAGAGTAAAATTAAGTTTTTTAATTTTACTCTGACCCTAATTATTGACCCTAATTATTATAATTATTCAATGGATCAGGTACCCTGAGATCCGTTTTTGTCCCAGCACTACAAGGTTTTTCATAAAACCCGGCCCTGTGGCCTGACCTGTGGGCACCATGGGCATGGCATTGATCAGGTTGACAAATTGATTTAGATATAGTAATTTTGATCTATAAAAAGACCATAAAACTATATTGTGATCTATATATAAACCAAATGAAAGAAATGCCAAAGTCTATCGCACGCACCTATTCACGGTATAGCCGAGATGCAGCAACTTTGCTCGGCGCGTTGATCCGAGAAGCACGTAATGAGCGTAAACTTACCGCTCAAGAATTGGCGGATCGTGCTGGTATTTCCAGAGGGCTGCTGCAACGCATTGAAAAAGGTAACCTCAAATGTGAAATTGGAGCCGTTTTCGAAGTGGCAACCATTGTCGGCATCAAGCTGTTTGAGGCTGATGAAAGCGCTCTGGCCAAACAGCTTGGTCACACAAAGGAAAAGCTGGCGCTTATGCCAAAGTCTGTTCGCAAGAAATCAAAAAAGGTGAACGATGACTTTTAGGACAGAACGTGAAGCCTTTGTTTGGATTTGGCGCCCCGGTGAAACCGAACCGGTTGTGGCTGGACGTCTGGAAGCGGATAACGGCAATATCTTGTTTAACTATGGTAAAAGCTACCTGGAGCGTGTCAATGACAGCAAACCTGCCATTGCCATTTACGAACCCGAATTGCCGTTAAGAACTGGATTGTTGCCTTTGCTTGAGGGGTTGACCATGCCCGGCTGTATCAGGGATGCGGCACCTGATGCCTGGGGAAGACGTGTGATTATAAACAAAAAATTAGGACTGAAGGGTGCCGACACAGATACAGCCGGTTTAGATGAATTGACGTACCTGCTGGAATCTGGATCGGATCGAATTGGTGCGCTGGATTTTCAACAGTCTCCAACAGTGTATGTGCCACGGTGTGTAAACAATGTCAGCATGGAAGAGTTAATTGCATCTGCCCAAAGAGTCGAGCAAGGAATTCCTCTCACTCCAGAGCTGGACCAGGCGCTTTTTCATGGCAGCTCCATAGGCGGGGCTCGTCCGAAAGCCCTGGTTGAAGAAAACGGTAAAAAATACGTTGCCAAATTTTCATCCACCACAGATCTGTACAGCGTTGTGAAAGCTGAATACATTGCCATGCGGTTAGCTGAATTGGCAGGATTGGATGTCGCACCCGTAGCATTGAAAAAAGCAGCGAACAGGGATGTTCTTCTGATAGAGCGATTTGACCGTGAACCAAAAGCAGACAAGTGGACACGCAAGGCTATGGTTTCGGCTCTGACACTTTTTGCTTTGGATGACATGATGGCGCGTTACGCCAGCTATGAAACCTTAGCCGAAATTATCCGCCACCGTTTTACCAAGCCAAGGCCGACACTCAAAGAGATGTTCTCCCGGCTTGTCTTCAATATTCTATGCGGAAACACCGACGATCACGCACGAAACCATGCAGCCTTCTGGGATGGCACAGTGCTGACACTGACACCTGCTTATGATATTTGTCCACAAGGCCGCACAGGCAATGAGGCTTCACAGGCCATGCGCATATATGGTGAGAATAATTTGAGCAGGCTCAAGTCATGCATAGAGACCGCGCACAATTTCCTTTTAACTGAAGAAGAGGCCCGTAACATAATCCATCAGCAGATTACCGCGATCGAGCAACATTGGGAAACTGTCTGTAAAGAAGCCGAGCTAAATGAGGTGGATAAAAAGCTTCTTTGGAAACGGCAGTTTTTAAACCCTTATTCGATTGCACTATAGTTGCAGTGGGTATAGGTATATAGGGGTGTATATATAGGGGTCGGGCCATGGCAAATATTTGAAATGATAAAGAATAACCTTTAAAGATACCCCGATTTTGAGTCTATTTTTCATTTTTCGGGGCCAAAAATAACGATATAGCGAATAACATTAAAATTTTATTTGAAAAGATATAGGGTTATACTTTACAGACCTGAAGCATGTAAAATCTTTTGGGCTATGTGCATAAAACAACCGCAAAAACCAAGCTTTGTGTTGTGCATCACAAAAAAGCAGTAAGTATTAAATCCCGTAGGTTCTACGGAATTTTAAGCCTGTGGAGAGGAAATGAGACCTAAGCAGTTTGTTCGGGCACACTCTATGAAGCAGGAATTTCTCATCATTTATACTCAATGAGTAAGAATGAGTAAGAAGAACGGAACAGGAAATGCTTTTATTTTGTATGATGAATATAGTTCCTTTTTTCAAGCTCCGCCTCTAAATCGGCCATACTATTTTTTTATATGCCCTGGGGCTGTAAAAAAGGAATTCTTTTTCCATTTATTTAAAAGGATACCCAATTATGAGTAAGAAAGATAAAAAAATCATACTAGTTGCTCAATGTTTAATTAATCCTTACTGTCGTGTTCATGTGCTTGGACAAAATTTTCCCTTGTCACATGAATTAATGGATTATTTAATGAAGTTACGAGTCGGTATTATCCAATACGCCTGCCCTGAAACAACCGCCATGGGATTAAAGCGTAATCCACAGGGAAGACAGCAATATGACAATATGTTTTTCCGAAATCATTGCAAAGAACTGCTGCAAACCCCATTGCTTATGGTTGAGGAATTCCTGAGAAACGGCTATCGCCTGGTGGCCTATATCGGCCTGTACAATAGCCCGACCTGTGGGATTCACTGGGGCAAGCACAAAGTGAACCGGTATCATACAGAATCTCCCATGCCGGTGGACGAACCTGGCGCTGAAGATCCTATACTAATGGGTATTATGGCAGAAATCCTATCTGAAAAATTTCATGCCTTGAATATGGATGTTCCTTTTCTTGAATTACCGATTCAACAGCCACCGGAATCGGAACAACGGGCCAAGTTCTGGCTTGATCTGAAACATTTGGTTGAACCCCGCAATCCGAGCTATATGACATCGGAGTTCACCGGCAAATGAATCGTATCAGATAATGGTGTCATCAACACGATGCAACAAGCACAACAGGGTAACGATTCAGAGAGCTGAAGCGGGTCTGCAATCTCTGTACGTCGGGGATTCTCTGGCCATGCCGGTTCACTGGTATTACAATCCCATGGACATTCTCAAGGCGTTTCCCGGCGGGATTCAACAGCTTGAAGATGCCCCCGAATATCATCCATCTTCGATCATGTCGCTGCATTCCACGGCAAAAGGTGGCCGGGGACGTCAGGCCGGCGGTGCGGGCAGGGAAATTGTGGGCAAGGTTATTCTCAAGGGTAAAAGATCTTTCTGGGGCCTTCCGAATCAGCATTATCACCAGGGAATGAAAGCCGGGGAAAACACCCTCAACGCCCATTGTGCCAGGGTGGTGACAAGGTCCATAACAGCCGCCGGCGGATACTACGACAAAGCGCGCTTTTTAACCGATTACATCGATTTCATGACCGCTGATCCGCCCCGGCATCCCGACACCTATGCAGAATCCTTTCACCGGGGGTTTTTTGCCAACCTGGAACGTGGAAAAGCACCCGTACAATGCGGGGCTGTCACCCATGACACCCCTTCGGTGGGGGGACTGGTGATGCTGGGACCCATTGCCATTGCCGGGTTTCTGCAGAATAATTCGTTGAAAACCGTACAGGGTCTCTGCAGGGAACACCTGTTTCTCACCCATCCAGATGCCTTTCTTGCCGGGATCAGTGATGCCTTTGTACAACTGGTGCAAAGTCTGCTTTTCAGAAAAAATGATGAACCGCTGCAACAGCTTATTGCTGACACGGCCCGGCAGTCCGTTGGGCTGAATCTGAAGCGGCTTGCTTCACAGGTGCGCTCCGACAATGAGGTGGCAGGCGGCCGTTATTCCACGGCCTGCTATATCACCGATTCCTGGCCGGTCATTCTGTATCTGGCCTATACATATGCAGGTGACCTGAAAGCCGCCTTGCTGGCCAATACCAACCTGGGAGGCGACAATGTGCACCGGGGTGCCGTATTGGGTCTCATCCTGGGACTTGGCACCGGCAGGACCGTGGATACCTTTTTTAATCAACTGGCAGACCGTCAGGCCATTAATGTGGAGATAACAGGTTTGATCGGTCATATAATTCGATGATCGAGTTTAAGTCAGCTCAATTTTTCAGCAGGCGAAGATCCCCTTTTACAATAACCCCTTTGGCCAGTTTCCCGACCACCCGGGTTCGGGCCAGGGGCTGGTTTTTGTGGGCCAGCAGTTCTGCGTTCAGCTCATCTCGGTTTGTCGGGGGTGGGGCCTGCCCGGGCTTGGGAACAAGCGACAGTGCCCCGGGCCTGCATGCGGCAACGCACTGGCCGCAGCCGATGCAGCGGTCCGGATCAATAAACGGCCTGGTTTTTTTCTTTATCTGTGACCGGCTCGTGCCGAGAAAGGAGATACCAAAACTTTTTTTCGATGAATTTGCCATGTAAATTAACCATCTCAAAGAAAGAATAAAAAAATCAAACAACGTTTGGAGATAACAATGCAGATTCAAATTAATACTGAAAAATGTAAAAAAGACAAAATTTGTATTATTGAGTGCCCTTTCAATATCCTCAGGGAAAACAGTGACGGGTTTCCTGAAGTCATCCCGGAAGCCAAAGATTTGTGCATGCGCTGCGGCCACTGCCTTGCCGTATGCCCCTCCGATGCGCTGACCTTTGATGGTGTCGCCCCGGAAAGCTGTGAACCGGCCTTAAAAGAGGTTGCCGTGGATGTACCTGCCATGGAGGCCCTGCTGAAAAACCGCAGATCCGTACGCGTTTACAAAAACAAACCTGTTGAACGGGAGAAGATGGCCCACCTCATGGACATGCTGCGCTGGGCCCCCACGGCAAAGAACCTTCAGCCGGTTCACTGGGTGCTGGTGGATGACCGGGATAAGATCCATGAACTGGCAAAGATGACCGTTCAGTGGCTGAACCGGAACAATGCATATCCGGGTATTGTCGCTGCCTGGGAAACCGGTGAAGATATGATTTTAAGAAGCGCCCCCCTCATTGCCATCGCCCATACGGCAACGGACGCGCTCATTCCGGTAGCAGACTGCAGTATTGCCGTAACATCCCTTGAACTGGCGGCCACCTCCTACGGTATCGGGAGTTTCTGGGCCGGTTTTTTCATGATGGCAGCAAGCCGGCATCCACCGATTGCCCAATACCTGAACCTGCCTGAGAGTCATGCGGTATATGCGGCATTGGCCCTTGGGTATCCCAAGTTCAAGTATCACCATATTCCTGAACGCCGGGAAGCCAAGGTCACCTGGCTTTAAGGCCCATGGTCAAAATAAAATCGCCCATCTGCGTGTCTTTTAAGCCGCCCTCGGCGTTACGCCAAAGGATACATATTTCAATATGCTTCCGTTGGCGTGCCTTGATGGCGACTTAAAATCCGACGCATCTGTGGCAGATTTAATTCTGATCATGGACCTAAGCTGGCCATGATTAATGGCTCTGGTCGCCGGACATGAACTGCTTGACGATTTCTCCGATGCCTTCGGTTTCACAATAGTCTGCCACTTCCTTGAGGCGCTCGGGAATATCAATGTGCTGTGGGCAGTGATCCAGGCATTCCCCGCACTCAACGCACAGGGAGGCCTGGGTCTGCTTGCCGGAGACAAATCCGTTGAACACGGCGTATTTGAACTGGGTCATTTCCTGGGGATCTTCAAACATTTTGCCGGTGTTGTAGTACTCGAAACAACCTGGGATGTTTACGCCGGCCGGGCAGGGCATGCAGTACTGGCAGCCTGTGCAGCCCACGGGCATTAGTTCCCGGTACTTGTCCGCCACCTGGTCGATGAGGGTGAGCTCGGCATCGGTGAGGGAACCGGCCTCGGCTTGTTCGGCAATGGCCAGATTCTGCTCAATGTGTTCGTCCAGATTCATTCCGGACAGAGCCAAGGTGACCTCGGGTGCGTTCCACACCCAGCGCAGCGCCCATTCTACGGGAGTGCGCCGGGTTTCGGCGGTGTCCCATAATGCCTGGATCTGGGGAGGCGCCTCAGGGCGGCTCAGGTTGCCGCCGCGCAGGGGCTCCATGACCATCACGGCCATATCCTTGGACGCAGCATACTTGAGTCCGGCGGTACCGGCCTGGTTTTGGGTGTCCAGAAAGTTGTACTGGATCTGGCAGAAGGTCCAGTCATAGGCATCCACGATGCGGTTGAAATCTTCGTTGGTACCGTGGAAGGAGAAACCGATGTTGGTGATCTTGCCTGCGGCCCTGGCGTCTTCCAGAAAGGGGATAACACCCAGGGCCTTGATGCGGTCCCAG
>DATFIL010000523.1:0-5459 GCA_035270145.1 Desulfobacter sp.
CCGTAGCCGTTCTATATATTCATCCCATTCCGCCGGCAGCATGCGTTGTTTTTGACTATTACACGCCTTGCAGCACGGCACCAGGTTAAATTTTTCAGAGCGCCCTCCCCGGGAAAGGGGAATCACATGATCCATGGTCAGCTCTTTAGGCGGAAAACTTTTTCCGCAATAGTGACATATCCCGGCCGATCGTTTTCGCTTCCACCATTGGCCGGCCCGAAGCTGCCTGGCCTTGGCCCGTTCCTTTTTCAGTGCGGCATCGTCGGGAAAAGAAAAGAATTGTATGTCTGTCATATCGTCCTGATCTTAATATCCAAACTCACTGAGATGTCGTTTGTTGGAAATCCAGTCCCGGGTCACCTTGACAAACAGCTTAAGCAGCACCTTGCTGCCCAGCATCTGTTCAATATCTTTCCGGGCGTTTGATCCGATGCGCTTGAGCATGCTCCCGTTTTTCCCAATGACAATGCCTTTTTGGGAATTACGCACCAGGTGAATACTGGCATGGATTACGATCAGCTTTTTTTCCACTTCAAAGGCGTCCACAGTAACAGCGGATGAATAGGGGATTTCCATACCGGTGAGCCTGAACACCTTTTCCCGGATAATTTCGCTGACCATATATTTTTCGGAAATATCGGTGAAGGTTTCTTCGGGATAGAGGGGCGGTCCCTGGGGCAGCCGGGATTCCACTTCGTCAAGAAGCAGATCCACCTGGATATTTTTTCTGGCAGAGACAGGAATAATGCTTTCAAACGGGTACATCTGCCTGAACATCTCCACCTGCTCGTACACAACAGCTTTCTTGGTCAGGTCAATTTTGTTCAGCGCCAAAATCACAGGCTTACGTACGGCTTCAAGCTGCTTTACGATCATCTTTTCCGACGCATAGTTCCGGGATGCCGCATCCACCATAAAAAGAATCAAATCCACATCGCTCATGGCCTGGATCGCCTGGTCCACGATTCGCTGATTAAGCAGGGTTGTACTTTTGTGAATTCCCGGCGTATCCAGAAATATGATCTGGGAATGGGGGCGATTCACAACACCAAGGATTCGGTCCCGGGTGGTCTGGGGTTTTTTGGATGTAATTGAGATTTTTTGACCCAGAACCTGATTGAGCAGGGTGGATTTTCCGGCATTGGGCGCGCCGATAATACCCACAAACCCCGAACGGGATATCTTAGACATCTACTCCTCCTCCTGATAGTACCAGTCAATGAGGTTTTGGATTTCATCCCATATGGTCTGGCGACCCTGGCGGGTTTTAGCCGAAAAAAGAACGATTCCGTCCCGGTCCCGGTTAAATGTGGTACAGGCTGCATCCAATTGCTTTAACTGTTTGGTTTTTGACAATTTATCCGCCTTGGTTAACACCAGAAGACAGGGTATCTGCTTTGTTTCAAGCCAGCGGACCATATCCAGCTCCTCTTTGCCGGGATCCCTGCGTATATCCATGAGCAGGATCAGCCCTAACAGATTTTTGCGCGTCTCCACATAGGTTTCCACCATGGGTTGCCATTGTGCCCTGATTTTTTTGGATACCTTGGCATATCCGTATCCGGGCAGGTCGACCAGAGACAACTCCTCCTGAGGCACATCTCCATTGACCAAAAAGAAATTAATCAGCTGGGTGCATCCGGGCCGGGAACTTGTTTTGACCAAATCTTTGCGGTTGATCAAGGTATTGATCAAAGACGATTTTCCCACATTGGATCTGCCCGCAAACGCGATTTCCGGGAAATCGTATTCCGGATAATGGGCGGGTTTTACCGCACTTTTTATGAATTCAACGGCACGGATTTTCATACATACCTTTTCAAATAATTTTCCAGACGGTCCATTCCGATTTTAAGATTGTCCAGGGAATTGGCATAGGAGAACCGTAAATATCCTTCACCATTGGCGCCAAAATCAATGCCCGGGGTAACCCCGATGTGTGCCTTTTCCAGGATATCAAATGCCAGGGCATAGGAATCGGTGGAAATATGTTTGAAATTCACGAAAACATAGAAAGCACCCGTCGGCTCCACTGACATTGAAAGCCCCATGTCTTTAAGGCGCCTGATCATGAATTTCCTGCGCTCATTATATGTTTCGCGCATGGCCTGGGTTTCCTTATCAGCACTGGTCAGTGCAACCGCGCCTGCCAGCTGGGTAACCGAATTGGCACAAATAAAGAAATTTTGCTGCAGCACCTGAAGGGCCCGGACAAATTTTGGGGGCGCAATCAGGTAACCTAGACGAAGTCCTGTCATGGCAAACAGCTTTGAAAAACCGTTGAGGACAAATGCCTGGTCGGTAAATTCCAAAATGGAGTGGTCTTTCCCTTCGTATGTCAGGCCATGGTAAATTTCATCGGAAACAATATACAAACCATGTTCTTTGGCTACGCCAACAATTTCTTTCATCCGGGCCTCGGGGATGACGGTTCCCGTGGGATTGGACGGCGAATTGATAAAAATAGCCTTGGTTTTAGGTGTAATTTTTTCCCTGATGGCTTCGGGTGTATAGATAAAACCGTTTTGCTCATGCACCTTGACAAAAACGGGTTCCCCCTGGACATACCGGATGAAATTGGCATAGCAGGCATAATGGGGATCTGAAACGATGACCTCATCGCCGGGATTCAGCAGTGCGCTGAACAGCAGAAGCATGGCAGGTGATGTTCCGTTAGTTACAAGGATCTGGCCGGGTTCCACAGTTGTCTCGTAGATGCGTTTGTGATAATCACTGATGGCCCGGCGCAGGCGAAGGTCGCCTAAACTGTTGGTATAGCAGGTTTCGTTCTGCTCTAAGGCCTCAACACAGACCCGATTGACGCATTCGGGCACATGGAAGTCCGGTTCACCGATCTCCATGTGAATCACGTCAACACCCCCGGCTTCCATTTTATGGATTTTTTCCATCACATCCATGACAATGAACGGCTTTATCTGTTCACATCTTTTGGCCACACTCATGTTTAGATCACCTTGTTCAATGCGCATTCAATGATACCTTCGGCCCCTGCTTTCAACAGTCGGGGCACCAGATCCCTGACCACACTGTTTTCAACCACGGTTTCTACGGAAAACCAGTCGGACTGGTAAAGAGAGGCTACGGTGGGGGCGTTCAGACTTGGCAGAATGTCAACCACACCAGGTAACTTGGATTCAGGCACATTCATTTTAAGCATCACAAGCTTTTCGGCCACAAGGGCAGCCTGGAGCAACATGGCAATCTGCTCAATTTTTTCCCGCTTCACCGGATCCTGCCAGGCTGTTTTATTGGCAATGAGTTGGGTGTTGGTTTTCATGATCTCGTGGATGACTTTTAAATTATGCGCCCGGATTGTGCTTTCGGTTTCAGTGATCTCCACAATGGCATCTGCCAGGCCGGATACGATTTTGGCTTCCGTGGCTCCCCAGGAAAACTTTACATTTACATTGATGTTACGGGATTCAAAAAAGCGTTTTGTAAATTGTACAAGTTCCGTGGAAATGGTTTTACCATCAAGATCCTCAAGGGTGTTTATTTTGGAATTACCGGCCACGGCAACCACCCACCGGGCCGGACGCGCGGAAACCTTTGAATAAACAAGATCAGTTACCACATGGACATCAGATTCATGCTCTGCTACCCAGTCAAGACCGGTCAGGCCTGCATCGATAACCCCGGATTCAACATTGATGGACATTTCCTGGGCCCGGCACAGGGCGCATTCGATGGCGTCATCATCAATGTCCGGGAAATAGCTTCTGCCCTCCACGTTTATTTTCCATCCCGAACGCCTGAACAGGTTGATGGTCGCATTCTGCAGGCTTCCTTTGGGAATGCCCAGCTTTAACTTCTTCTCCATTATTTATATACCTTTTCCGGATCAAAGACCCGTTGTTCAACTATTTTGAATTCACCGTTGTCAACAACTTTATGAAAACAGCTTTTATACCCTTTGTGACAGGCGGCCCCGCCTATCTGGGTCACCTTGAGAAGCACGGTGTCATTGTCACAGTCCACCCGGATCTCCCTGACGTTTTGAACGTGTCCCGAGGTTTCTCCCTTTTTCCATAATTTTTTTCTGGACCGGCTGTAATATACGGCATTGCCGCAGGCAAGTGTTTCTTCAAAGGACGCTTTGTTCATATAAGCCAGCATCAGCACTTCACCTGTTTCCGCATCCTGTGCAATGGCGGGGATCAGCCCGCCGGTTTTGTCAAAATCAAGTTCCGGCATGACTATTTTGTCTTCCTTATAATATTAGTTATTCGATAAATTGAAGGCGGCAAAAACCGCTCGAAGCCGGGGCATTAAGGGGTCCAAACATTAGAACATCCTTAATACGTTACATATTTTATCCGGCCGACCATATCAAAACCTAAATAACTAATGGTTTGAGCACAAAATGTCAATTTGAAAATAGAATTGCTGTAGAATCAAGGATGGTCGAAGAAAAAGTTTTGGTCAAAAATCAGGTGTTTCCCCGTTCGAACCCGTTCCCGCAAAAGGCCCAGTTTTTTGTCCAGATCAGCCAGACAGGCAGCACTTTTTTTCTCCGTCGCTAGGGTTTTGACCACATCGGCAATACCGCCGTTTTTTATCACAATGCGCCGGTCGCAGGACAGGGCAAGCAATGGATCATGGGTGGCAATCAGAACAATTTTTTCCTTGTTGAGCAGCAGGGAAACCGCTTTGACACGGTCTATGCCTGCATTTTCAATTTCATCAATCAACACCACGGGGGACGCACTCAGATAGGCCACATCGGCGATCATCAGGGCCCGGGACTGACCGCCGGAAAGGGACGTAATGGCCGTGTCCAGGGAAAAAGGTTCCCCTGCAAGCATGACGGCGGACTGGTAAATTTGCTTGATTTTTTCGGGGATATTGTCAATCAGGCGGCTTTCGGCATGCATTTGCAAAAAAGCTTCAACGGTCAAATCCATGACAAAATTCATATTTTGGGAAAGCTGCGCCACCAGCCTGAATTCGCCGGAAAAACGGGACGTTGCATCCAGGGTTCTGCCGTCCGGCAACACGTTTCGACCCGAAGGGGTATCTCCCTGGGCCAGGCATTCAATATCCGAAAGAAGCTGACTTTTTCCGGAACCGGTGGGCCCCACCACACTGACCACCTCACCGGGAAAAAGGGTGATCCCCATGGCTTCCGGGCAGCCGTTTTTATCGAATCCGGCGCCAATGACCAGGCGATCCATACTGCCATGGGTTTTGTGCCGGCACTGCTCCATCTTTGCAATAAATTCCAGAGCCTGGGCGGACAGGGATTCATGATCCAGACCAAATTGGGACAAATGGTCCAGGGACAGGTTGTCAATAAGCATGGCCGGCGTTTTTTGGCCCGGACAAGGATCAATTCCAAGGGCGCTGAAAAAATCCTTCAAATATGGATATTTTTCCATCAGCGTATCAAGCCCAAGGTTCAAAAGGTCTGTGTTCAAGCCACTTTTTTTGTTCACGTT
>DATFIL010000524.1:0-5539 GCA_035270145.1 Desulfobacter sp.
CCCCTTTGTCTTTGATGCGCCGGCAGATTTGTGCCACAAGATCCGCAATGGTATTAATGCCCCGGCTGCCCACGCCAACGGCCACGGTTTGTCCGGGTTTAATGGGTGACTGCGTCAGTGCCTGGTCCAGTTGTATTTTCAGGTCATTTGCCGGGTCAGGCAGTGCCATGGACGGCAAATCCAGTTTTACCCGGTAAAACCCGGGGAAATTAAATCTTTTTTCAAGGTATGCCGGGTATCTCATTTTTTTTACTTTTTTCATTCATTTTCACCAGGGCGGGAGGCGCAACCCGGTTGGGTCAACCCCTTAATACTGCAATGTTTTAATTTCATCATTATGGTCTGCAAATTCTATGGCAATGGCTCTGAACGTTTCGGCATGTTGTTTAAATACGTCCACCATTTCAGGGTCAAAATGTTGTCCCCTTCCCCCAAGAATAATGGCCATGGCTCTTGAATGGGGAAATGGCGGCTTATATACCCGTTTGGAGACCAGGGCGTCGTACACATCTGCAATGGCCATCAACCGTCCTTCCACAGGGATGTTTTCTCCTGAAAGCCCCTGGGGATAACCGGAACCGTCCCATTTTTCATGGTGGGTCAAGGCAATTTCAGCCGCACATTCCAGGTAAGCGCTCGTGTCCAGACGTGTTATCCCGGACAGCAATACCTTATATCCATGCGTGGTATGGGTTTTCATCACATCGAACTCTTCTTTGGTCAGTTTCTCCGGTTTTTGAAGGATGGCATCAGGTATGGCAACTTTTCCGATATCATGCAATGGTGCGCATTTATAGATCCGCTCAATGGTTTCTTCATTTAGTATTTCTTTAAATTGGGGCAAAATTTTAAGCTGGTTTGCAAGCGCTTTGATGTAATGCTGGGTCCGCTTGATGTGTCCGCCGGTCTCCGGATCTCGAAACTCAGCCAGGGTGCCGATGCATTCCATGCTGATTTCCTGGGTTAATAATAATTCCCGGGTTCTCTTGGCGACCAGGTTTTCCAAATGGTCTTTGTGTTGTTTCAATTCCAGATGATTTTTAACACGGGCTTTGACGATTGCCGGACTGAAGGGTTTTGTAATATAATCCACCGCCCCCAAGGCAAGTCCCTTGGCCTCATTATCCTCTTCGGACAGGGCCGTCAAAAACACAACCGGGATATCCCGGGTCGCGGCTTTGGATTTAAGTCTTTCACACACTTCGTATCCGTCTATGCCGGGCATCATGATATCCAGAAGAATAATATCCGGCGGCGTTTGCTCAACAATTTCCAGGGCTGATTCGCCGTCCATGGCTACACTGATCCGGTAATCGTCGCCAAGGGCCTCCACCAGGATATCCACATTGATTTCAACATCATCTACAACCAGGACACGCATTTGAGATAAGTCGGTCATAATTTATCCTATATGTGTGTGATACCTTCCAGTTTCATCATTACCTTTTCAATAATTTGTGCAGCCGGTTTGAATTGGTACCTGGAAATCAGGCGACCTAACTCTGCTATATCAGACTCTATATGCTTTGGCCATGCCAGGGCGTTTATTTTTTTAATGCGCTCCTTTGCCGGTTTTACCTCCTGATTTTTTACGAACGGGGCAAGGTCACTCAACATCAAGGCCAGTTCTTTTTCGGACTTGATTTCCATATTTTTTTGCAACGGCGCATTTTTGACAAGTTTCTGCCGGGATGCGGGATTATCATCAATGACCAGTACCCCGATCCCGGTTATGGCATCATCCAGTTCGGGAAGCCTGGGTGCCTTTTCCTGACCAATTTCCATGGGCAGGGTAAAGGAGAAGGTACTGCCTTTCCCGGCGATGCTTTCAAAAAATATTTCGCCGCCCATCATTTCAACGAGTCGTTTTGAAATGGCAAGGCCCAATCCTGTACCCCCGTATTTCCGGGTTGTGGAGGAATCCGCCTGGCTGAACATTTTGAACAGTTTTTTCTGCTGTTCCGGTGTCATACCAATGCCGCTGTCCGTAACGCAGAATTTTAAGACGACCTGATTTTTTTGCATTTTAAGCATATCCACCGACACAAGGATGTGGCCTTTCTCGGTGAATTTTACTGCATTATTGCCAAGGTTGACCAGAACCTGGTTCAGCCTTAAAGGGTCGCCTTTCAGGGTGTTTGGAATTTTAGGATCCATTCTGAACAGCACTTCAAGATCTTCTTTGGCAGCGGCTTTGACCGTGATCAGACCGGCAAGTTTTTCCATGGTTTCATCCAGGTTGAACGGCACAATTTCCATTTCCATCTTGCCGGCTTCAATTTTGGAAAAATCCAGAATATCGTTGATCAGGTTCAGCAGGGATTTGGCAGACGTATCGATTTTGGCGGCGTAATCCATTTGTCTCGTGTCCAGCCGGGTCTGCATGATTAGATGCGTCATGCCGATGATCGCATTCATGGGAGTCCGGATCTCATGGCTCATGTTGGCCAGAAATTCACTTTTTGCCTGGTCTGCTGCCATGGCTTTCTGCTTTTCCTTCCTGGCTTCGGCCACGGCTAAGGCCAATTTTTTTTGACTCTCCATCAAAGAGGCTTCCATTTTTTTAAGTTTCTTGTTGGACAAAAGAATAGTGCCCAGGATGATACATGAGACAAGGGCCATCCCCAGAATCCATTTCCACAGAAGGGTCCAGTTGGTTTTATGCTCAAACTGCATGCGGACCCGGTTATCCCGAATTCTGTTTTTTTCAGATTCCGGCATGTTCGTTAAAACTTTGTCAAGCATAGCGACCAGTTGAGGCCAATCCTTGCGTATCCCCATGGAGAGCTCAAATTTGTAGGGAGTCACAGCGGCATTTTTCTGGTCCTCCATCCGGTTCTCATTGGGGTTGATCTGGGGGATGCTGTCCATATCCTCAGCCACGGTAACCTGTTTGGTTGGGCTGCCTGCCGGACAGGTGTTTGCCGCAAAAACAAGAATGGATACGAATAAGCTGGTTAAAAGATATTTTAATCCGGAAATGTATCCATTTGAGTGCATTTTATTTTTCCAACAGAAATTTAGATTCATAAACTTACACTCGATGATCGAGTTACAATTTTCAAAATAATTTTATTACGTTACATTGGAAAAAGCAACTGTCGTTTCGTCCCGTAGGAAGCGTGTCGATAATTAAAAAGATTGGTAACGGGTTGTTATTCTCCTTGAAAATGAATACAAAGAGCTTTGGTAAAACGACGCAAACGCCTGCTTTATTCCACTGCAACCCCTATTGTGGCTGTGGTGGACGGCGGCAGGCTTTACGAGCCTTTGCGTGACGCCTTGATGGCAGGCGGCATTCCTGTTTTCACGGTCTGCGATGATGCGGTGGCGGCCCTGTCGTTTTATATTCAGGGACGCTTGCGGGCCAATGCCATCCGTGAATCAGATGACAAAGGATAAATCCATGACTGAGAACAGAATCGTTTATATTACCCATGCCCCTGTGGAATTGTACAAGGTGCTCAAGTTTGAAAATTTTGCGTCCAGCGGAGGTGAGGCCAAGTATATGATTGCCGACGGGCTGGTCCGGGTGAACGGCCGGGTTGAAACAAGAAAAAGGAAAAAGATTCTTCCCGGCGATGTTATCGAACTTTATGACAGTTGTCTTAAAATTCAGATGGTTCCCACCTGACTGAATATCCAAAAGCGACGAAGACGATTTATTCTGTGAAAAATTTTTTCCCGGTTGGGGTCCAATCCCTGTACGCATTTTTGGTTCCACGTTTTATAAAGACCGGAATAGTCGATTGAGAATAAAAATTTTTTCAGCCGGCCCGGAAGCAGATTTACCAGAAATGCGGATTGAAAATCAATAATACCGGGTGACCCGTCCGGCTGAATAATCCAGTTGCCCGCGCGGCGCAGGTCAAGATGCACGACCCCTTTCCCATGTATGTTACGCAGCAGTTTTTCACAGGCAATAAAATAGTCAACCGGCAGAGCATGGTCCAGACTTTTGGTACTTAACACCATACCGTCCATATAATTGTACGTTAGCGCGCAAAGGGATTTTCGGGTATACCCTATAGGAATTCCGGCAAGCCCTTTCAGCTGTTTGGAAATAAAAAGTTCCCGCTGCGTTAGAAGAATGCCGATGGTCCAGCGAACCACAGGGTGTTTAGCCTCAAATCCTTTTTCCACCCATTGGCGGTGGTCTTGTGAATACAGGAAAACATCTGCGTTGGTCCATCTCCCTTTATGAATCACTTTCTTTTTCAGATTGATACCCCTTTCTTTTTGAAAATAATTACACCGGATTATTTTTTAGTCAAGCAATGAGTGATGATTTCATAAGACAATGTAAACCCTGCAATCCAAACTTTTTTTTTCTCTTCAACAGGTATATAGTTTCAAGTATTTTAAAAGTTTCATGGCCCTAAAGCCTATGAGAGTGTAACGTTATGATAACAAAAGACAGTAATATGCCGGAATTCAATGCAAGGAAATCATTTTTGGGGCTTTCCCGGTTTCTGCTTTTTTGCGGACTGGTTGGATTTTTGTTTATGCCGGCCGGTGTCAGTCTGGCTGACCAGCCCCGTATGATTTTGGCCAACGCGGTTGTGTGTGAACGCATATCCAATTTCAGGCCGGTGAATCCGGCCGTTGTTTTTTCCGTTTCCCAGGGAGAGGTTTTCTGCTTTTCTGAATTTGATCCGGTATATGAAAAAACGGCAATTTTTCATAACTGGTATAAAAAAGATAAGCTTATTTTTTCCATGCGTCTTGTCCTTTCCGTACCCAAATGGTCCTGCTTCTCAAGGGTTCAGATGCGAGACGCGGATAAAGGACCCTGGCGGGTGGAAATCAGGGATCAAGAAAATAATATTTTAAAAACCTTACGGTTCAGCATGTCTGATTGATGACCATGGAACAACTTGCTTTATTATTTTTCGGCTGGCGCTGGCAGGATATACTGGATATCGTTTTCAACGCATATATTCTTTTCCGTTTGTATGTATTGTTCCGGGGTACCAATGTCCTGCGTGTTATTATGGCTGTGGTGGCGATGTGGATCATCGGCCGCAGTGCTAACGCCATGGGACTGGTCATTACCAACTGGGTCATGCAGGGCGTGATCACTCTGGCGACCTTTATTATCATCATTGTATTTAGAAATGAAATATCAGGGGTGGTCAGAACCCGCAGTTTTGGATTTTTTCTATGGGAAATTCCAAGAACCCAGAACAATACACCGGTACGCATCATCACTGATGCCGTGGTCAAATTGGCCCGATCAAAAATCGGGGCATTGATCGTGATACCGCTTAAAACCGGGGTGGACAGCATCATCGCTTCCGGGACGGACATTAATGCGTCGCTATCCAGGGAAATGTTGGTGAATATTTTCTGGCCCGGTTCACCGCTCCATGATGGTGCTGCTGTCATCCAGGGGGCAAAGATTACCCGGGCCGGGACGATTCTGCCTTTGTCCCAGAATCAACATCTGGCCTCGAAATACGGTACCCGGCACAGGGCGGCCCTGGGGCTTACCGAGCAAAGCGATGCCCTGGTGATTGTTGTTTCTGAGGAGCGTGGA
>DATFIL010000525.1:0-4420 GCA_035270145.1 Desulfobacter sp.
ATTTACAAAAGAGGGGGCAGTTGATCTAATTATATCTCGACCGGCCGTGGATATCGTTGTGGGTACGGATTTGAAGGTTGATACTTCGGTTGCTTTTGCTGTCCGGGATGACGGCATCGGAATCCCGGAAGACAAACAGGCCGTTATTTTTGAGGCTTTCCAGCAGGCAGACGGCAGTAACAGCCGGAAGTACGGCGGAACCGGTCTTGGCTTGTCTATTTCAAGAGAACTTGCCAAACTGCTTGGTGGGTTTATCCATCTTAAAAGCAGTGTGGATCAGGGGAGCATCTTTACGATCGTCATCCCTGAAAAATATGAAAATCAGCCGTCGGAAATCAAAATCAAAGAAAATACGGTGCCGCAACCGGCGGTGTCAATACAGCAAACGATACCGGAGAAAGCGTCAAAAAAACCGTATCTGCCCGAAGGCGTGTCTTTTGAAACTGAATTCGTCAGGGACGACAGAAAAAAATTAAATCCAGGGGACAAGGTGCTGCTGATTATTGAAGATGATTATAAATCAGCCGAACTGATGCGCGATTTTTCAAGAGAACGTGGTTTCAAATGCATCGTAACTGAAAATGGGGAAACCGGCCTTTATTTTGCCGAATATTATCTGCCCAGTGCCATTATCCTGGATATTGGGCTGCCCGGTATCGACGGCTGGACGGTTATGGAACGACTGAAAAATAATTCCAGTCTGAGTCATATTCCGGTTCATTTCATGTCCGCACGCGAGGGGTCTATGAATGCCATGCGCATGGGTGCTATCGGGTTTTTATCCAAACCGATTACCCTCGCAAAGGTTAATGAAACCTTTGCAAATATTGAAAATATCATTTCTAAACCGATTAAAAATCTTTTAATCGTAGAGGATGATCCGATCCAAAGCGAAAGTATAAAGAAGCTGATCGGCAACGGGGATGTTGTTACGACTATTGTGTCAACCGGGAATGAGGCATATCAAAAGCTTTCAAATGACCTGTTTGACTGTATGATACTGGACCTTGGCCTGAAAGATATGTCCGGATTTGAGCTGCTTGAAAAAATAAATAAAAATCATTTGTTATCCACAGTTCCGGTTATCGTGTACACCGGCAGGGAACTATCAGAAAAAGAAGATAAACAGCTTCGCCGGTATACGGAGAGTATAATTATCAAAGGCGCCAAATCTTCGGAGCGGCTCCTGGAAGAATCCGCCCTTTTCCTGCATCGTGTTGAATCAAATCTTCCCAGGGATAAACAGAAGATATTGAAAATGCTGCATGACAAAGAAACCGTACTAGGTGAAAAAACGGTCCTGGTTGCTGATGACGATATAAGAAATGTTTTTGCGCTTTCAAGTATTCTCGAAGAAAAAAGTATGAGGGTTATTATTGCCCGGGACGGGGTGGAGGCCCTTGAAAAGTTAAAAAAACATAAAGAGATTGATATTGTTTTGATGGATATCATGATGCCGAATATGGATGGGTATGAAGCAATAAAAAAGATCCGCACGGATGTCAGCAATAAAAAATTGCCCATTATTGCACTGACCGCCAAGGCCATGAAAGGAGACCGGAATAAATGTATTGATGCCGGCGCGAATGATTATCTGGCAAAACCCGTTGATACGGATAAATTGGTTGCCATGTTGAGGGTCTGGTTATATTAATGAATCGTGCCGGGGAAAATATTAAAAATGAACAAATTGAAATTAAGCTGCTGCTTGAGGCGGTCAGTCTGAAATATGGCTATGATTTTAAAAATTATTCTTTTGCACATTTAAAGCGCAGGCTTGAAAAGCGTCTGAACTTGAGTGATATGGACAATTTTTCACAAATGCAGCATCGTTTAATTTACGATGCGTCCTTTTTTAATCTGATTTTACTCGATTTGTCGATTAATGTGACGGAGATGTTCAGAGACCCGTGGGTTTATAAAAAAATCAGGGGGACTGTTATCCCTGTTTTGAAGACCTATCCATACATCAATGTCTGGCATGCCGGTTGTTCAACCGGGCAGGAAGTTTATTCAATGGCTATTCTTCTTGAAGAAGAAGGTATGAAAAAAAGAGCCCAGCTGTATGCAACGGATTTTAATGAATTGATTTTATCCAGGGCCAAAGACGGTATCTACCCGATGGATGTGATGCGTGAATATATAAATAATTATCATAAATCGGGCGGAAAAAATGATTTCTCAGACTATTATGCTGCTGACTATAACCATGCCATTATAAAGCATGGCCTGAGGGAAAAAATCCTTTTTTCATCTCATAATCTGGTTACGGATGGCGTTTTTGGTGAAATGAATCTTATTTTTTGTCGTAATGTGTTGATTTATTTTAATAAAGAACTTCAGAACAGGGTTCTTAAATTATTTTATGACAGCCTTTGCCCGGGTGGATTCCTATGTCTGGGCACAAAGGAAAGCATCAAATTTTCCGAATTATCAGATGCATTTGAAATCGTCTGTGAACAGGAAAAAATATACCGTAAGCGGCGTTAATGGAAAGTGACAATATAAATGGCAGTATCGAACCATTCATATGAAGCTATTGTGGTTGGCGTTTCAGCCGGCGGACTGGTCGCGCTTGCAGAGGTGCTGCCTAAGCTTGACAAAGACATGACGCTTCCTGTTATGATTGTGCAGCACCAAAGTCATGATTCTGATGATTTCCTGGTCAGATACTTTGATGATTTGTGCCGGCATTCAGTGAAAGAGGTCGAAGATAAAATGCCGGTGGAATCCGGCACAATTTATTTTGCACCGGCCAACTATCATTTATTGGTGGAGCCCGATAAAACCTTTTCCCTGTCAACAGAAGCCCGGGTGAATTACTCGCGCCCTTCTATTGATGTCCTGTTTGAATCGGCAGCGGATACCTATATGGACAGGCTGGTCGGCATTATCCTGACCGGGGCCAACTCAGACGGAACAAATGGTGCAGCCAGGATTAAAGAACTGGGGGGACTGATTATCGCCCAGGACCCGGAGACCGCCGAGGCAGACGCCATGCCGATGTCCGTGGTCAAACATGTCCAGGTAGATCATATCCTTGCTTTGAATAGGATCGGGGATTTTATTAACAGCCTGAATCAAAAAGAAAATTAATGAAGAAAATTTCCATACTGGCCGTTGATGACCGGCCTGAAAACCTTTTGGCCTTGGAGACCCTTCTTGAATCTCCGGAACTGGAGATCGTAAAGGCCGGCTCCGGGGATGAGGCGTTGTCCAAAACAATAGATCATGAATTTGCTCTTATCCTTCTTGATGTCCAGATGCCTGATATGGACGGATATGAGACGGCTGAACTGTTAAGAAGTGTTAAAAAGACAAGTACAATCCCTATTATTTTCGTTACAGCAGTTAACAAAGAAGATTATCATGTATTTAAGGGGTATGAATCGGGTGCGGTTGATTATCTTTTTAAACCATTGGAACCGGTTATTCTTACAAGTAAGGTAAGAATATTCATTGAACTGTATAAGCAAAGAATGCTGCTTGAAGAAAAAACAAGAGAACTGGATGCTAAGGTTATTGAATTGGAAGCGTTAAAACTTGAACTTGAAGAAGAAGTTAAAGAACGCAAAAAGGCGGAAGAGAAACAAAAGCGAACGACCAACTTTCTTAGTGCGCTTCTTGATGCTGTGCCCACGCCAATGTTCTATAAAGACAAAGAAGGGCGCTACCAGGGCTGTAATAAGGCGTTTTCCAATTTTATGGGAGTGACCCCGGATGATATTCGAGGAAAGCGGGTAGATGAATTATGGTCCGGAGATCAGGCAGCGGTGTATCACCAAAAAGATTTTGAGCTGATGCAGAATCCACGTCACCAAGTTTATGAATTTAAGGTAACAGATAAAAAGGGTGAGGCCAAATCTGTCATTTTTGCCAAGGATGTATTTCGTGATGAAAAGGGACGGGTTGCCGGTATCATTGGTGCCTTTTCTGATATTTCCGAGTTAAAACAGACACAAGAAGAGATCCGAAGCTTGAGAAATTACCTGTCCAATATTATTGATTCCATGCCTTCCATTCTTATCGGCGTCGATAACAAAACCCGGATCACACATTGGAATCTTCGGGCCAGGAAGACAACCCGCATATCACAGGAAGTTGCCAAAGGTCAATCGCTTGGAAAAATATTTCCACAACTTGAAAATGGGACAGAATATGTACAAAAGGCGATTGAATCGCAGCAGGTTTATCATTATTCACATTCCACAAGGCAAAACAAAGACAGGATTGTTTATGAAGACATAACCATTTATCCGCTGGTAACCAATGGGGTGGGCGGCGCTGTGATCCGAATTGATGATGCAACCGAAAGGGTCCAAATGGAAGAGATGATGACCGAAACGGAAAAAATGCTTTCTGTTGGAGGCCTTGCAGCAGGTATAGCCCATGAAATCAATAATCCCCTGGCAGGGATGAT
>DATFIL010000526.1:0-4831 GCA_035270145.1 Desulfobacter sp.
AATGGGGGTGAAAACCAGTTTTAAAAAGTATTCCCTGTTTCCTTACAATGATCGGGTTTATCTGTGTGAGCCTTACCTGGTCCGGAAAGATGAATGGCTGTATAAAATTTTTCGTCAGAAAGGAGAAATATCTGCGTCGGATTTCCCGTTGTTTTTAAACATATTTAAAAAAATAAATCCGAAAATCGGCAATATTGATGCCATTACCCCCGGCAGCCAAATTCTAATCCCCCTTAAGCAGGTGGATAAAGACACTTACGAACAGAACAGCGACGGCACTGTAGAGGTTCCTGTTCTGGCATTCTCCACACAGATTACACCCGCTACTGTATCCCGGCACACGCGTAAACACGAGGTCAAAGCCGGAGATACCGTATCTGAATTGCTTTCCAAAGAATTTTTAACATCCATGGGCAATGTATCCAAGGTGGGGGAAAAAACAATGGTTCACTTGAATCCAGACATTAAGGACATCAACCGTATCTATCAGGGGGCAAGCATCACAATCCCCGAGCCTTCAATTCTTTCCCAGCCGTGGTTTAACGAATTTATTGCCATGGGAAAAGAGATGGCACCGCCGACAGAGGACACTCCCGAAGAAAAACGAACACCCCCCCATACCTCAAAACCTATTTCCATGGCGGAGTTGGCAGATCTAAAACGCTATACTCAGCTTATCCAGGGCCGCCTCATGCACCAGGGCAAACTATTTTTCCCGCCCGGCAACCAGGCCGACAAATCTAAATTTATTGACTTGTCAAAAACACCTGTCATCACTGACAGTACAGGAAAAAAAACCGTGCTGTTCGGATCCGATGCCACTGAAGCGTCCTTGGATCCTGATCTTGTTGCTGCCATGAAAGCCTATTGGAAGGACCTGCAATTTAAAAAATTCAGTGAAGTCCTCAATGCCAAGATGCTGTTCAACACACAGACCATGAAAGATGTACCCAAATATCAGGAATCATTGATCAAAAGTCTTATGACTGCCACATCTTACTCCTATGCGCCCCAGGTATTTTTCCCCGTATCCTTAAACAATGTAAAGATAACAGTCTATTTAGGCAAAATCACCCATGACCACGCCCCTGATATATTAATCAATTCGAGCAACGTCTACGGCAAAGCCCTTGATGTCTTAAAAAACCAGGAATACCAAATCCTGGCCCTACCATCGGATCTCTCTTATGAAGATGTTTGTACCCGCCTTTTTTCCCGGCTTGGGTATCAGGTATGGAAAGACCCCTCATTTAATGCGGACCGGAAAGTGAAACATATCCCGGGTGTCTACGTTGAAAAAGGAAAGGAAAAGCTTTTTTTTACCAGAACCCCTCTTTTCAAAAATGCCACAACCTTTCTGGAAAATGAAAAAATTGAAATTGTTATGCTTAAATAAGGAGCCGGCCCGATGAAAATAAAGCTGTTTATCCTGGTTTGTATCTGTGCTGTCATGACGGCATCCTGCACCTCAACGATACAGATCCGGAAACAAAAGAAAATCGCCCAGGCCATTAAAAGGGAGGGCGATGTATTCCAGGCCCAGGGCAACTATACAGCGGCATTGAGCAAACTGCTTGAAGCAGAAAAAATAGCGCCGGACGACCCATATATTCAAAACAGCCTGGGATTGGCCTATATGGGAAAAGAAAAAAATGATATGGCCATCCAGGCCCTTAACAAAGCCCTGGCACTCAAGCCCGATTACACCGAGGCCCTCAATAACCTTGGTGCAGCTTACCTCCGGGATGAGAAATGGGATATTGCCATCAAGACATTTAACAAGGTTCTTGAAGATCTCACCTACCCTACCCCCCATTACCCCTTGGCCAATATCGGATGGGCCCAACTGAGACAGCACAACTACCCTGCAGCCCAGAAATATTTTCTTAAAGCATTAAGGGAAGTGCCCGGATTTATTCCGGCCATCCATGGCCTTGCCCAGCTATATATCCGAACCGGTCAAACAGACAGGGCCATCGCTTTACTGGATAAAAATATAAGAAGGTCCCCGGACACTGCCATATTCCATGCAGACCTTGCCCAGGCATATGAAGCCTGCGGCCGGACTTCCCAGGCCATCAAAGCCTGGCAGATGGTCAAGCAGTTGGCCTCTGAAAATTCAACCCTTTACCGCAGGGCTGAACAGCGTCTGTTCGAAATGCAGTAAGGGCCGGTCTCACAGCTTGTCAAACGGCTGATATCGTCCAGGGGCGATGATACCCTCAGGGTCCAGTACCGATTTGATCTTTTTTGTAATTTCCCAGAAGGTCTGGGACCGCTCGGCCAGTTTTTTCATGGTATGGATGTTGGTCCGGTACGGCACATACCCCTGGGCCATGATCAGGCTGAAAAAAGCGTCATAACATTCTTGTGCCCTTTTGCATTCACCTGGATCATCCTTATCATAGGAAATGGTAATGACACTGACCATGGCTCGCTCCGTGATCAGCGACACGGTGATTAACGGCTCGAAACCGTATTCTTCAAACACCGGATTTACCAATTGAATCAAACGCTCTGCCGTATTCCCGGTCATGGGCATGATCGGGGCAATCCACATCATGCCGGCATTGAAATCAAGGGGATCTGTCACGGTTTCTGGATTAACCGCTATTTTAACCCGCCACAGCGTACCAAACAAAAACGCATCTGTGGGCTCTCCTTTGAGCAGCCCGTAAACCTTGTCCAGAGATTTAAACAGGGTTCTCAGTTCCGGGAACAGAGAAAACCGATCAAACAGCCTTGACAAGCAGTTTAGGACCCCCAGGGTCCGGTCTCCGATAAACCGGATCTGTCCCAGCGGTTTTAGCGCCTTTTTCAAAGCCTTCCTCGTCATCCGGACCTGCGCCCGAGTGCCATAGATGGCCCCGCTGACATTCCAGGCTCCAAATCCACCTTTTTTACAGAACTGCTCCCGCAGATCATCGGTCAACGGAGTCTTGTTCCCCGCCTTTTCCCAAGGGTATTGATTGTATGAGGAAAATACCCTCAGATCATTGCCGATATGAATCAGGCTTTTGACCTGTCCGCTCAGCTTCAGGGGCCGCAACGCGTCCACCACCGCAGCCAGATCTCCTTCCCGGGGCACGTTACAGTAAAACATATTCAGGCATTCCGGCACGGGCATCAACCAGATCCCCAGCCGGGTTACGACACCGAAGTTGGACTGGGTAAACAACCCATCCATATAAGGCCCGATACCGTATTTAAATACATGGGTGGCCTGGGCATTATCATAATGCCCATACCCTGTTTTCAGGGTTCGCCCGTCGCCTAAAACCACTTCCATACCGCAGGAATGTAGAAAATGATCCCCATACGGCGTATGCCCGAACCCCCGTTCCAAGGTGTTGCCCAGAATACTGGCCCCGGGCCCTGACCCGCTGCAGTCCAGCCACAGAGGAATATTTTTTTCTTTTAGATAGGATACAAGTTGAATCTGGGTCACCCCGGGTTCAATCACGGCATATGCCAAGGTCTCATCCACATGGATAATCCGGTTCATCCGGGACAAATCCAGAATCACCTGCCCATCCCCCACAGCACAGGCCGAGCCGTACCCCCAGTTACATCCCCGGCTCACTGGATAAATACCGACATGAAATTCTTTGGCCGTTTCTATAATAGCCGTTACTTCAGTGCTGTTTAAAGGTTTTAAGACTGCCGCCGGCGTCGTACTTTTGGTCAGAGTGGCCCGGGCATATCGCTGAATCGTCAGCTCATCGTTAAATACAAATTCATCGCCAATAATATCTTTAAATTTTTGTATGGGAACCATACTGCAATAGTATCAATAAGGTGCCGCTATTGCACCGTATGCCTTTTCTGCTCAAGCTGGACAATGGAAGGCGTCAGAAAAATAAGCAGTTCATTTCGATCATCCGCCTTGGCTTTTGAACCAAAAAGATAGCCTAACCCCGGAAGGCCTGCCAGAAAAGGCACACCATCGGTGTCCTGGCTTTGAGTTCTCTTGACAACGCCGCCAATAACAACTGTATCGTTATTATTGACTAAAAGCTCTGTTTCCGCCTCATTTGTCGCCAGGGTCGGGACACCATCAGAACTGATGCTGGCAACGTCATTTTTGGTCAACCGCACGGTCATGGAAATCCTGTTATCCGGCGTAACATGGGGCGTTACTTCAAGTAACAGATCAATGTCTTTATACGCCACAGAAGACCCCCCTGAGTCATCACGCTCAAGATAAGCATATTCCTGGCCCTGTTTGATCATGGCCTTTTTGTTGTCCAGGGTCAAAATTCTCGGAGAGGATACGATCCTGACTTCTCCTTGTTGTTCGGAGGCTTCAAGCTGGGCATTCAGTGCGCTGACAGAAGACCCGAACAGTCCGAAAAAGGAAAAATCACCTGAAACACCGGATGAATTAACCGACACAGAGAAATCATCCACAAACCCCGATGTCGTATTAGACGCATTGGACAGGTTCCAGTTGATCCCGAAATTTCTGGAAAAATCCCTGGTAACCTCAACGACCTTGGCCTCAATCATGATCTGGGGCGTCACCGTATCCAGGCGGTTGATCAGCTCAACGGCCTGGTCGATTTTAGCCCGGGTATCGGTAATAATTAGCTGATTGGTACGGGTGTCCACGGAAATCTTGCCCCGATCCGGGGTCAGGAGCTGGGATACATGGGGTTTAATGTGAGTCTCTGCTTTTGAATAATTGACAGGAATATATTCAGTGACCAGGGGTTCCAGGGCTTTTTTCTGTGCTTCGGATTTCTGCCGGGCAGCAATGGCTTGCTGGCGTTCATTTTCCTCTCTGGCAAGCGTTGCCGTCGTGGCAATGCGAATGACATTACCTTCCATT
>DATFIL010000527.1:0-4493 GCA_035270145.1 Desulfobacter sp.
TGTAGAATATGCTGACACACAACTCCGTAAATGGTGCACCGGCGTGGGAAATCAAATCCGGCGCCTTATATCCGTACACCCCGTAAATCAGCATTAAGGCACCCATGATAACAAACACATTACCAACAACGCGGCGGGCCAACTCAATGCCGATAAGAACACCGATGATGGCAAAAACCATATCAACCGTTGTTTCAGCCCCGATCCGGTAATTGATGACTTCAAAATTGAAAATCCAGTATCCAATTGAAAAGATGGATAAAAGGATCAACACATAATCAATAATCCTGCCGACAAGGGATTTTGATTTATACAACAGGAAGACAAGGATATAGGTGATGATAACATATATCCCCCGGTGGTACTGCGTTGCCATGGGTTGCACGATGGCAGACCAGGAATAAAATAGAACCAGAAATATTGAAAGAACATCAAATATAATTTGTTCCAGTCGATTAAGTTTTGCGTACACGGATCTCTTCCTGTCAATTATTATTTAAATCGTGTTTGAACAAAAAGTCACCCATCTGCGCCTTGCATCTGGGCAACTTTTCATCCAAACATAGGGTTTTCGTTCAGACACTACATATTTAACTGGCATTCGGACAGAAACATCCAAGCCTCTCTGCCTGGTCCTGGAGTAGATAAAACCAACTTAGGTTTTTATAATACCCCTTTTTCTTTCCAGAATTTTTCAGCACCTGGATGAAAGGGCGTGACGATACCGTCAGCGCCACGCTCTACAGCCATGCTCTTAAATGTTTTTTTCTGGGACTTCATGTGGGCAAGCCCATCATCGGAAAAAATCAGGGTAAGCATTTTGTAAACGATTTCATCAGACACTTTGTCATTTGCCACCCAGAGGGTGGAATCCTGGAATGACGGCGTGTCAGAATCTACGCCTTTATATGTGTTTGCAGGGATGACCAGTTTTGCAAAATAGGGATATTTTTCATAAAAACCTGTTGATTTTGCATCTGAATCAAGATCAACCATAGCGATATCATTGGTTTGGGCCGCCATCATGACGGCGCCGGAGGGAAATGCCGTGAACAGCCAGAATGCGTCAAGCTGATTGTTGCCAAAGGCCTGGGCGGCATCATTGTATCCCATGGCGTTTCTTTCTATTTTATCCCATACGCCCATGTGTTTGAAAAAGAGTTCGCAATTGGCAAATGCACCTGAGCCGGCATTGCCGACACCGACTTTTTTACCCACAAGGTCTTTGGTGCTTTTGATGCCCGACCTTTTCTGCACAACAAGCTGTGCCGGTGCACCGTAAAGCCATGCCACAGCCAGTACGTTTTCATATTTTCTGGTATCGTTTGACAGCATACCATGGCGGCCCTGGTAAACATGCCCGGAATAAACCACGCTCATCTGCTGTCTGCCGGCATTTGTTTTTCTTAAATTTTCAGTTGAGCCGCCGGAAGACTGGGCCTGAACCCTGAACGCTTTGATTTTTTTCATTGGTTTATAAACTTGAATGCTGTTTGCCACGACCTGAAACGTTCCGCCGGCAGGGCCGCCGCCAAATACAATTCTTTCCCTGGCAAAGCCGGGTTGGCAAAATACCATGGAAACGACCCCAATAAAGCCAAGAATCAATAGATGTCTACCCTTCATAATATCCTCCTGTCTACATTTTAATATTTTTAAAAATTAATTGTGTTGAACCGCACCCTACAATATCAACCAGCCTTAAAAAGATCAATGAGAGTATTTCTGTCGGGTTTGTATCTTTGTACCCGGCCTATGGGAGGGTTTCAGCGTTGGTTATGCACTATTTGTTTTCCGTGCAGATCCGGGCCGCCACATTGACCGCTTCAACACCGTCGGAAGAATATTCCGCGCCAATGGATTCAGCCCATTCCCGGGTCACTACAGCACCGCCCACCATAACCTTGCATGCAAGCCCGTTCTCCTTTGCCAGGGCAATGACCTCGGGCATACGTACCATGGTGGTGGTCATCAGGGCGGACAGCCCGATAAGATCGGCCTTGTGGGTCCGGGCCGCCTCAATGATATCCTCGGCCGTAACATCCTTGCCCAGATCAATCACATCAAACCCAAAATTTCTGAGCATCAGCACCACGATGTTTTTACCAATGTCGTGGATATCCCCCTGGACCGTGGCAAAAACCAGGGTGCCCTTCTTTTCATTGGACCCTGCGGCATGAAGGGCGGGTTCAAGCACGGCAAACCCATTTTGCATGGTCTCGGCACTGGCAATGAGCTGGGGAAGAAAATACTTTCTTTCATCATAGTATTCCCCTACGGTCATAATGGCCGGGATCATCTTTTTTTCCAACAGTTCGGACGGGGCCATCCCCTGTTCAAGGGCTTGATTACAAAGCCGTTCAATATCCTCCCTGCGGCCCTCAATCACCGCCTCAACAATCTGGTCTTCCACGGGCAGATCCGCTGCTTTTTTGGCGGTTGTCTCTTTTTTCTTTTCCGCGTTTTTATCCTTGGCAAATCGCTGGATGTATGACAAAGCATCCCGATCCCGTCCGGTTAAAACATCCGAGGCCGCTTTGGTATTCATCAAAAGCTCATGGGACGGGTTGGCAATGGCCCAGGAGAGCCCGGCACCGGCAGCCATGGCAAAAAAGGAGGCATTCACCCACCCGCGTTCGGGCAGACCAAAAGAGATGTTTGACAACCCGAGAACCGTGCCAAACCCCTGTTCCGAAGCCCATTTAACGGTTGCAAGGGTCTCTTTGGCGGCCTGGGGATTACTGGATACGGTCATGACCAGCCCGTCCACAACCAGATCTTTGTTTTTGTACCCATAGGCTGCGGCCCGTTGGGCAATTTCAGTGACCAGCTCTTTTCTTCGTTCAGCCTTGTCCGGCAACTCATTGTCGGCCAGGGGCAGCACAATGAGCATGGACCCATACTTGGCCGCCACCGGCAGCAGTTTTTCAAGTTTCTCTTTTTCGGCTGAAATTGAGTTGATCAACGCCCGGCCCGGGTAGTAGCGAACAGCTGCTTCCACCACATCCGGGTCCGAGGAGTCTATGACCAGGGGCAGATTGACCACCGGCACCACACTTGAAATGATATCTAAAAGGGTCTGTTTTTCATCAATCCCGGGCATGCCCGCGTTGATGTCCAGCAGGTCGGCCCCGGCCGCGGCCTGGTCCCGGGCCAGTTTGCGCACATAGGCCATGTTCCCCGCTTTCAGTTCCCCTTGCAGGATTTTTTTCCCGGTGGGGTTGATGCGTTCACCAATAATGCGGATTGTGCTGTTTGAATCCGTAATCAGCGCCTGGGTGGCCGAGGAGAGCATGGCCGTTTCCACCGGCTTTCTTTCCAAAGGCGTAAGCCCTTCCATGCCCCGGGCCAGTTTGGCGATATGCTCGGGGTTGGTACCGCAGCAGCCCCCCATGATATTTACGCCGGCTTCGGCAAAGGGCTGGGCAAAACTGCTGAACTCATCGGCATCCATGGGAAATACGGTTTCGTTGTCTTTTATAACGGGCATTCCCGCATTGGGCTTGGCCATCACCGGAATCTGTACCATCTTTCGGATACGCCGGATAACGTTAAGCATCTCTTTGGGACCAGTGGAGCAGTTGACGCCCACCACATCAGCCCCTAAACTTTCAAGGGTGACCGCCATGGCCTCGGGCGTGGTGCCGTTTAAGCTGTGCCCGCTTTCATCAAAAGTCATGGAGACCATGGTAAACCCGCGGCAAAGCTCCTTGATGGCAAGCAGGGCGGCCCGGCTCTCCTGGATGTCAATCTGGGTCTCGATGACAAAAAGATCCACGCCGCCGTCAATCAACCCCTTTACCTGGCGTTTAAATCCCTGGATGGCCTGTTCAAAATCAAGATCGCCAAAGGGCTTGATAAACTGTCCGCAAGGGCCCATATCCCCGACGATCAGCGGACGGATACCTTCCCGTTCCATTAGCTCATCCGCCGTTTTAACCGCATTTTCTGCAATTTTGCAATTGATCTGCTCTGTTTTATCGGCAGCGCCGAACTCTTCAAGTTTCCAAGGGGTCCCGCCAAAGGTGCAGGAGAAAAGCATATCTGAACCTGCCCGGGCATAGGCACGGTATATGTCGGCCGATACCTCGGGATTTTCCATGGACCATAGTTCCGGGCTGACCCCCGGCGGCAGGCCGCGTTTCTGCATCTCAGTGCCGGTGGCACCGTCCAGGATAAGAATGCGTTTATTAAGAATGTCCAATATGCTTTTGCCTCTTTCCTCCATGTTGTTTTTACTCCTCTGTCACTTTTGAAATACCGCAAAATGCGGTAACGCTTTTTTCCGGCATCAGGATACAGGTGTCCGTTATGGCCACTCCAAGCGTTTCCATTTTAAGAATATGATATATATCTGCCTGAAACCGGATGTCAAAATCCCCATAACCGGCAGAAAATCGCTTTAATTTTAATACTTTTCGTTCCCTGACCAGCTCTTTGTTGAACAATGCCATCAGCCAGTCAAATCCTTCATCTACAATTTCAGATGCCGC
>DATFIL010000528.1:0-3775 GCA_035270145.1 Desulfobacter sp.
GCGAGGTGGTTGAAATGAACCTGGCTGAAAGGGGCAGCCTGATCGGTTCAGGCAAAAAAAAGATCTGCTAAAAGCATCCAGACAAGGCCGGGATATCAAAAAATTGCAGAAAATTCTTGGAATACTGGCCATCCCCGAGCCTTTGCCGCCCCGGTATCAGACAACCTTACCTCTGAGAAGTTTTGGTGACACCATTCTCGGCGGGTGTGGCGTTTAGTTCAATCCCTCGGAGCTCATAGTAAATTCGCATCTTTGTGCCGGGATATTCTACTTCTGCAGCATTGAGCTGTTCCAAAAGGCGTTGAAGTGCGCGATTGGATGCAGGCCGTGAGGCATTATGGATACGGATTCTTAACAGACCGGCATCAGGCTCCGGGATGATATCGGCTTCGGTAACAAATAACTCCTGCAATAAAACCCTTGCCGCCGGCAAATCCACTGTTGAATCAATTAACAGGCCGGCCATGGCAGTCTCTGCGCGATATGCAATCATGCGGACAGTATCCACAAGTCTTTTGCGTCCCGGAAGCAGACGATAAAATTTGTCATCTTCTTTTAGCTCTCCCCAGGCAATATGCTTTGGTATGTTTTTTAATTCACTTTTCAGCGTTTCGAGTTCATTTTCATATTGCTCGATCTGTTCCAATAATTCTGCTTTTTGAGTCAGCCATTTATTATACTTTTCCTGATCGTTTTCGTCGGCAGGATGCATGGTAAGTGCAGTAAAGCGGGCACGACGATAGCGAAGCTTGTTTTGAATGGAGTTCCGCTGTCTGTTCAGATTTCGCCATGAAGGGTTAATGACTGTTTCGGTGTCAGGAAGATCCATGATTCCATATTCAGAAAGTGTATCAATTGCAAATTGTTGCTTCATATATCGGAAAAAGTTTTCCTGACACCATCGACTGAACATTCGGGCCGCTGACTGGATATGGATTAATTCATAGGCCGTACTGATCACACTGGTCTGGTGTCCGGATTCGGTAAGTTTGCGGATTTCCCGCACCCAGATCTTTTTTTTGCCTGAACCGATCAGGCTGCCCCTTTCAGCCAGGTTCATTTCAACCACCTCGCCTCCCGGCATTTTTGCTTCATGCTTTTTAAACTCGTCTTCCGGCCATGTGTCATCGGGATATTTGTGGTATGTAATGCAGGCAATGCGATGATCCTGCCACATTTGAGAAAAAAATTCCGGGCTGTAGCCTTCCCTGTCAAATACCATAATAAAGCGGCAGAGATAGCGATTGTCTTTAAGCTCTTGACGGGTCGGCTGGTCCGGGACATCCTGGATTAATCTCGGCACGATATCTGTTTTCAATGTTGCTATAAGGCCCGGATCAACTGGTTTTTCCACTACAAAAAAAGGCTGGCCCGTGCCATCATTGACCCAGTAATCGGTTGTTCCCCGCAGGCATAAGCGCTCTCGTGAGACAAACCGCCGGGGTAATTTGGTCAATTTGCCGTGGTAAACACGAACATGTCCATCTATATAAAGGGTGCCTGCTGCCTCGGGGTCGTTTTCCATCCAATCTTTGCTCAGATGGATTGCCCACTTTTCAGCAGCATTTTCACAACTCAATGCATCAAGCTTTTTTCGGAGACAACGGACCTCGGGAATGCGATCAAGGCCGAGCAGTTTGCCGAACTCTCCCGGTGCTTTTCTGCCTAATTTTTCCACTGTTTTTATCCGGCATAATGCCATGAATGCCAAAAGTAATAAAATATGAAAGGTTGTATAGTATCCTTTTATTTGCCCCAATAGCTCCTCAGCATTTTTGAGCAGACCGTTGAGTAACAATGCGGGTAATGCGCATAAAACTCCACCATTTGGTACATCCAGGCATGATTCAAAACGTACCGGTGCGCCATCGCAAACACCGAAAGAAGCGAAAACCCGTTCATCCACCCGGGTACAAGCGGTTCCCATTCCTTCGGCAGCTCCTGCATCCACTTCATTTCTTGCTGATTTACTTGCCGGCGGCTGACATTTTTTTTGCTCCTGAAGCCGGCCATCATTAATCGCCTTGCGCAATGTGTCCTCTTTTACTCCAAGCTCTTTACTGATTTGATACCTGGGGTACCCTTGATCCAATAAAGACTGGGCTTTTTCCAATACTTCCGGGGTTAATATTTTACCGCCGCAACGTTTTTTCCGTGGCTCAAAAAATGCCTCCACCCCTTGTTCCCGCAATTTTCTAAGGGAACGGGTAACTTTGCTTTTTGACACGCCGAATGCATTGATAATATCCACCTGACGACAGGCGCCGCTATCAATCAGTTGGGAAGTGATAATCTTAAACAATATTTGATCATCCGTTTTATGGGAAAAAACCGGTTGAAGCCCCACATAATAAACCCAGTTGTCTTGCTCACGGTAAACACTGACAATTTCACTGATATTTGTTGCACCATATGGAATTAATGGTAGTATTGATTGCGGCATGACACCTTTTTCCTTTTTTTTGTTCTAAGCGGGTTCAAATTAATGGTAAAAAGGTGTCATGTTTCAGTTCCGGTTGCAAGCTTGCAGACCCGAATCTCTTTTTTGAAAAAACATTCTGAAATTAAACGATATCGAAACAAAAACTATTTTCAGGATACCCGCTCCAGGTCAGGTGTTCTGAATTTGCTTGTTCTTTTTCAGGCAAAGATATACATCTCCATTCGGACAGTGAACCTGCTTAAAATATTGAAGAAAAGCTTCTTTCGTATATTCGGAATCCATATAGATTTCACGGATTGCTTTGGGATCGAACAGCGGAAAAATTTGTTGTTCGCAGTACTGTTCCAAAATGCCCCCCGCTCTTTTTCCACCATGAAAATAAGTCATCGACAGGATGGTGTTCGCCGCCAGATCCCAAGCTACATGAGGGCGAAAGCCTGGAACCAGGTCCCCTGATTTGGCCGGCCCTTTGCCTATACCTTTTTCTTTGCTGTGACAGCCGTAAAACTCTTTAAAGTGAAAATCAAATGCGATTTTTTTTCCTTCAACAATCTTCAATTCCTTGGCGCGGATAATTAAATCATGACGCAGTGAATTCAGTTGGTCAAATTTGAATCTGAGAGTATCGTCGTAGTATCTTGATCGGCTGCCGAACATTCCCAGTCCACTGGCGAATGCCACTGATCTATCCCGGCTGTTGTTCAGATGATTTATTCGGCGATAGCCGCTCAATATCCTGAAGATATTTAATAATGCAATACTGCTGATCTCTTTGCCGCGAAGCTTCGGAGGTCCGTATATTTCCATGGCCTGAACGATACCCAGATCATTCAAAAAAGGAGCGAGTATAAATGGACCCGGGTCGCAAAAATGATAGGCATGGGTCTGCATTTTTTTGCAGATCAACTCAAAAGGCCTGTTAATCCGGCGACACGCCAAGAGCGATTCTTCTGAAATTAGACGATAGGCGCTGTTCACAAGTTTTAATTCTTTACGGTCTGATTCTTTTTGCCAATATTGATCCAATGCGATCGGCGTCCGCTTTTTATCAGTTATTTCCCAACGCTGAAAAACTCTGTTAACAGTATATCTTGAGCACCGAAGCGTCAAGGCGTCAAGAACCATTTGCGCAGACCATGCCGGATATTGGAGCTTTTTCAAAATGATACTCAACTCGGTGTCGCTGTTCATGATATCTTTTCCCGGTTGATTCGCCGAAATAATCGCCCACGGCCCATACAAATGATATTCTTTCACCAACCGATAGTAATTGGCGGGAGCAATACCAAATCGCCGGCAGGTGGTTTTGATTTCAACAGAAGGATCGTAAGC
>DATFIL010000529.1:0-6236 GCA_035270145.1 Desulfobacter sp.
CATCCGAATGGACGCCGCCTCTGCTGGAACCAACCCAAAAGATACGATCTCCTGCAAATACTCTCCACAGATTTGGACCGTCTATGGGTTCCTCTGGCTCATATCCTTCATCAAGTCGTTTTTGCATCCAATATGAGAGACTACCAGATACCTCAAGGGGGTGAAGATCGAACCAATCTGGCAGGTCGACCTGCCTGTTTGTAATCGTCACAAAATTACCATCTTGTAGTTCCCAAATATCTGCAATCTTGTGCTCATTATTCAGGGAAGAAAAAATACCCGGGGATTTCGCCCAAACAATATAATCACCCCGGCGGCACGCCCAACGCAATGTCGTGTCTGAACTGAAAGAAATCAAGCCTTCCTCTCCATTTATTTAAAGATGAAATGCAAACAAGCTATAGCGCTACGATAAATTGATACAGGTTTGCTATGATAAATTGATACACTTGCAGTACAATGCGTTGCCCTTTTTCATCTGTTGGCATTTCGCAGATGGCAATTCCCCCGCCGCAATCCTTCCAGTACAACTCAATCAATTGATTTCTAAAGTATTTTTAATTTTTTTATTGTATTTTCAGCCTGATACCATCAGGAGGAAAATACAATGGCTACGACCAAACCCCGCAAGCGACCATGCAGCATCTGCCGGAGATGGTTTCTGCCTGATGTGCGTCAAAAGGGCCGTCAGACCACATGCAGCACCAAATGCAGAAAAGAACGTCACCGGCGCCAATGCCAGGCCTGGAACAAAAAGAACAAACCCTATTTCAAAGAAATCTATTTAAATCAAAAACTCGAACAAACCCGCAAACCCCCGCCGGAAAAAACCGATCCCGCAAAATCCAAAAAAATACATGACCCGCCGAAAAGCCGTATCAAGCTCCATATTCCTCGCGATGCAATCCAAAACGATATCAGCATCCGGCAGTTGATTATCGCCCAATATGTCATCGAACAGCTCGTGGGACGATTGCGCCCCAATGGGCATTTTACATGAGGGCGCAGTCCGAGAGCCCCTGATATGTTTTTAAGACGCATCTGTGGCTTAAACTTCTGATATAATATAACATTTCAACAGACTAATCCAATTTGGTTTTAAAGACGCATTATAAACGTAACCAACTGTAAAAATTAAAGGATATTTGCAGACTAATCAAAACATGTTTTCAAGACGCATTAGACATAAAAACTCCTGTGGATATAATCGAAGACAATGGATTTTATCTGTCCTGCAAATCGGAGGGGATATGGCCGAAAACATCGAAATATCAGCGCTTGACCTGCGCTATGAGTCGTATCGGTTAAAGGCGCCGGGCGCTGAAAAAATCCTGCTTACCTCAATTCTGGAAAACGGCATCCGCGACCCCCTTTACGGTGTGGATATCGAAGGGGCCCATATTCTGTTAGACGGCTTTAAACGCTACCGATGCGCCACAAAATTAAGCATCGGCATGGTGCCCTACACCAGCCTGGGAGATGATGCGGCCTGCGGATTCATTGCGCTTCTGCGGGCTTCAACGGTCAAAAGCTTAAGCATTCTCGAACAGGCCCGGTTAATTGAGGAGTTAAAAACCGTCCATCAGATGAGCACCGCTGACATTGCCGGCTTGCTGGAAAAAAGCAAGGCCTGGGTCAGTGTCCGCTCCGGCCTTATCGGCCAGATGAGTCCGGCGGTTGCCCAACATATCTTTGCCGGCCGGTTCCCGGTCTATTCATTTATGTATACCCTGCGTTCGTTTATGCGCCTAAACGGTGTCAAAAAAGATGACATTGATACTTTTGTCCGCCTTGTTGCCGGCAGGCATTTAAGCACCCGCGACATTGATCTTTTGGCCCACGGCTACTTTAAAGGGCCGCAGGATTTTCGAAAACAGATTGCCGACGGCAACATCGACTGGGGTCTGGACCGGATGAAAAAGACCGTGCCGGCGGACAACCAGTGCACAAAGGTGGAGCAGGAGACCTTGAAGATGCTCGAAATCATCTCAAAATACATGCAAAGGCTCACCGTCTGCTGCCGGGACACCCGATTGAAAACAGAGGCCTTTTTTGCCCAGGCCAACCTTTTATCCGGCGGCATTATCCGGCAGATGCCGTTGTTTGCCAAAGCCATGGAGGATTTTTATGATCACAGCCGAAAAACGTCGGGCGGTTTATCTGCTGTCCCAGCAAGGGATGGGGGTTCGAAAGATCGCCCGGGAGTTGGGGATCAGCATCAACACCGTTCGGGCCATCATCCGGCAGAAGGGCCGGATACCTGAGACCGTCCGGCAGGACAAGGTCGAAATCGATGCCGATCTTCTGGTCCGACTGTATAATGACTGCCAGGGCAGGGTGCAGCGGGTCCATGAAAAGCTCACAGAAGAAGGGGTTTGCATTGCATACTCTACACTGACCAAAATAATCCGGGAACAGGGCTTGGGCAAGGCAGGAAAAGGCCGCTGCCACCGGGAACCGGATGAACCCGGTGCGGAGATGCAGCATGACACCTCGCCCTACCGCGTCAAACTGGGGGACAAATATGTGTGCCTGCAGGCCAGCCTGTTGTATTTTCGTTATTCCAAGATCCGGTACTTAAAGTTTTACCGGGCATTTAACCGCTTTGCCATGAAGTGTTTTTTTCATGAAGCATTAACGTTTTGGGAATATGCGGCTCCGATTTGTATCATCGACAACACAAACCTGGCCAGGCTTTACGGCACCGGCAAAAACGCAGTGATTGTGCCGGAGATGGTGCAATTTGGCAAAGCCTACGGGTTTTGTTTTCTCTGCCATGAAAAAGGCCATGCCAACCGGAAAGCGGGAAACGAGCGCGGATTTTACACCGTGGAGACCAATTTTTTACCGGGCCGCCGTTTTGAAAGCATAGCGGATATAAACCAGCAGGCCTTTGAGTGGGCCACGAAGCGCATGGCCCACCGGCCCACGGGAAAGACCCGTTTAATCCCGGCGGCCGCCTTTGAGCAGGAAAAGCCGTATCTCACCGCATTGCCGCCGTATGTGGAGCCGCCCTACCTGGATCATAAAAGAGCCACGGACCAGTACGGCTACGTGTCGCTGGACGGCAATTACTACTGGGTGCCGGGCACAAAGCGCGAGACTGTAACGGTGCTGCAATACAGTGATTTCGTCCGGATCTATAGCCGCCGGCAGTTGCTGGGACAATACCGGCAGCCGGCAATGGGGGTCAAAAACGAAGTCGTTTATCCCGAAGGCGGCGCCCGGCCCAGCCATAAGCCTGAGTATCGCAAAAAGCCCACGGCCAAAGAAGAAAAAATTCTGCGCCATGCCGATGCCGTTATCGATGCCTATTTAAATTTTGCACTGCCTGCCGGCGGCAAACAAAGACACGGATTTGTCCGGGGCCTTTACGGATTATATCGCAAGATCGCCCGGCCGGTGTTTATCAAAACCGTCGAGCGGGCGCTGAAGTACCGGATTACCGATATCGGCACTGTTGAACGCATTGCGGTGCTGCAGATGCGAAACGGGGATATCGAAGCCCCCTTGCCGGCAATTGACGAGCATTTTCAATCCAGACCGGCGTATCTGGAGGGATATTTGTCCGATGAAGTCGATTTGCGCACATATGACCGATTCACTCAGGAGGACCCCGATGAATGAAGAGATTGCCAAAAAATTGAAATATCTGCGTCTCGGCGGATTGGCGGCCAACTGGGATAAATGGCTGTCTGCCGCCCGCAATGGTAACTACTCCCACGCCCGGCTTCTGGAGCATGTCATTGATCAGGAGTATCAAATCAAGCTGGAAAACGCCCGCAAGGCCAGGCTTGCCCGGGCAAAGATACCACAGCATTTTGTGATGGAGACCTTCCCGTTTAAACAGCAGCCCAAGCTGAACCGGAAAAAGATTATGAACCTTTATGACGCCTTTGATTACATGACAAAGTCCCGGAATGTGATTTTTATCGGGCCCACCGGGGCGGGTAAAACCGGACTGGCCACGGCTTTTTTGATCCATGCCATCGATCGGGGTTACAAGGGGCATTTTATCACGTTCCCGCAAATCGTGGAACTGCTTTACCAGTCGGTTGCAGACCACACGGAAGCAGCGGTTTTAAAAAAGTTTGTCGCCTATGATATTCTGCTCATTGACGAGCTCGGCTATGTCGAGGTGGAGCCGATCCAGGTGGGGTTGTTTTTTACCCTGATGAACCAGCGGCACAAGAAAAAAACCACGTTGCTCACCAGCAATCTTGGATTTAGCCAATGGGCGTCATTTTTGCATAACCAGCAACTGACCGCGGCCCTGGTGGATCGCTTGACGGAAAACAGTCACGTCATCAATATGAAAGACTGCGTCAGTTTGCGTCCCAAGCTCGACCCGGCGCTTTGAGATGGCAGAAAAAAGTTTTTCCCGCCACGAACTCTTTATTCTTCGAAATGACATCGGCATTGATATACTGATCAAAGAGGTTTTGCATGTCCCCTGCGAAAACCTGAAAGGGCGGTTTTCATTTTTATGCCCCCTGTGCAGGGGATATAACACCGGCGTCAATTACAAAACCAATCTGGCGCGTTGTTTTGACTGCGAAAAGAACTTCAACACCATCGATTTGGTAATGGTGACCCGGCAACTCGACTTTGTGGCCAGTGTCCGGTTTTTGAAAAAACTTCATGACAGCAGGTCTGTCAACACAGTCGGTCATGATGCCAACAGGGCTGCCCATATTGGCCCGATCATAGATGATATGGTTAAATCGGCAGATGGCGCTGCCGAAAAGACGCCCGCCCAAAATGCTCAAAACATCTCTGCCGACAAAGAGCTCAGCGCCCGGATTTTAAGATTGGAGCAAAAAACAGCGGCGCTGAGCCTCCAGGTCGACAAGCTCCTCAAAGCAATGAATCGGCTTTTTCCCTCCCCGTAAACCGTGCACAAAAGCATGACAACGCATCAGGCGCGTTTTTACCCCTCTACACCAGCATTGAAACACTGCCCGGCTGCCGGCGGGGTTTATGATTATATTCTCCGGGCAGGGTAAGGCCTGCTGCCGGCGGGATCTGCAGCCTACTGCCTGTCGGCGTGTAAACCAACGGATCAGTTTATCGTAGCAAAAGCGTGTCAATTTATTGTAGCGCTATAGCACGCGATGAATTTGAATCCATGAAAAAAGACTTGCAGTAAATGATACCCCTGCTGTCGTGATCAAGACTTCTTGCCACGGAATGGAATATTCCTGAACCTCCAGAAATTTGCACCTTGATTCCACCAATGTGCTCCGGTCTGAAATTCACATTGCTGGAAGAGAATAGCTGCAATACGTGCTTGCCGAGGGAGCATTAGCCACATGTCAACGTCGTTTTCCCGTGGAGCGGACCACAGATACATACCGACCCATTAAGTCGAAGCATACCGAGGGGGAAGGTTATCATGTCGTTTCAATCGAATTCGAAATAGGGGTTTCAGCAATTCAGATAAAAGACATTCTTTTTATTCGCCAGCACCCAAGACAGCTCGGCAGAAATGTATATTTCAGGCAACCTTTGAAATCTGTTATGCGCAGCAGGGGTGCGACAACGCATTATGCGGGACATAATATTACTTTTCTGGTTCCAGGTTACGGAAAACTCCAACACTTGTCCCATCCGGCAATTATTGAAAAACTCGATTCCGGGCAGATCACGGATATTGTGGATATCGGCGGTGGTGGAGCATTAGATCCCTCCTTGAAGCGAGGCGATCTCGTATTGAGCGTGAGCGATATTCCTTATGACACCTTGCAGCCATTGCCCGTTAAAAGGCGGCAGGAAATACCACGAATTGTTCAGGCAATCGCAGACCAGAGAAAAAACCGCTTTTTTGAAGCGAATATATTAACCAGTCATGAAATTATTGCCTCGAAAAAAAAGCGAGCCGCAGTGCATGAAGAAACCAATTGCGCGGTTGTGCAAATGGAGCATTGCTGGTTTTTACGGACCCTCAAAAATATCATGCGTCCGGAGTCATTTAACCGGTTGCATGTTACGCATATTGAAATTGTAGCCGATGTTGTGCCCAAACATGATAGTGTCATGCAACATTTTACGGAAATATGCCATGGGCTTGATTATTGTTTTTTGAGGAACCAGCAAAACATCGGTACAATTAAAAGCGATTTTTTGGCACTCTGGCTGAAAAGGGAGAGCTCCGAATGATCTTGCCAACCCGTGCAATATTCCAAGTCCTGCCGGGAATTGCGCCTTGAATCTGATATGTTCGGTTCAAAAATGCA
>DATFIL010000530.1:0-2039 GCA_035270145.1 Desulfobacter sp.
CCACAGGGGTGCGGCCGTCAACCATTTTTGAGGAATCCGGACTTCCCGTCGGCCCGGACAAAGGCCTTCTGGTCAACCGGTTTCTGCAGTCTGTGGCATACCCTGAAATTTTCGGGGGGGGGGATTGTATCTGTTTCCAGGAAACGCCACTGAGCAAGGTCGGGGTTTACGCTGTCAGGCAAAACCCGGTCCTTCTCAACAACGTCATCGCAGCCCTTGAACAAAGGCCGCTGATGACCTTTGACCCCGGGCCTGAGTATCTTCTTATTTTCAATCTGGGGGGCAGCACCGGGGTCTTAAAGAAAAAAGGGCTGGTTTTTGGCGGAAAGCTCGCATTCATGATCAAAGACTATATTGACAGACGGTTCATAAAACAATTCAAAGCCATTGAAAAAAATTTATGATGCGTTCTATTTAATTTCATGATGCACATCTTTATCGGTCGCACCCGAAAATCCACATCACCGAATAAACTGAACCCGACACATTGGGGATTATTCGGTAACCGTGGCGCCCGTATTGGTCTCCACCCAGGTCGTGAATCGGGACACCCGCGTATAGACACCTGGAGACCGCGGGCGGGCGCACCCGATCCCCCAACTTGTGATGCCGGCCAGCACCCAGTTCTCTCCGGAGCTGTCCAGTACCATCAGTGGTCCGCCGGAGTCTCCGGTACACGTATCCTTACGGCCTTTAGGCACACCGGCGGCAATCATATTGATGGTAAAGCCATTCACCCCATAAATTCTTAGGGCTATCCTGGGTGGAACGATTAGTACAGTTACCTGGCGAAGTTCTTCAGGATAATATCCCCCGTATTCTGCAGTGCGCCCCCATCCGATGGTTGTAGCATCGCTCAAAGGAATAACCAATCGATTCGGATCACCGGATTCAACCAGAGGGATGGTCTCGTAGGGCGCATTCTCCGTCAGATGGATCAGGGCGATATCCGAATCTTCGGTGTCAGGATTGTAGTTTGCATGCTGGATAATTTGGTCCACCGTAAAGCGCTGTCCACTACCATTGGCGAGATTGTTGGTGTTCAGCAAGATTTCCATATCCTCAGGTTCCGAGCCTTCTGTGCAATGGGCCGCAGTGACAACCCATTCTTCATCAATGAGTGCGCCGCCACAGAACTGCCCGTTGTAACTGTCCATGCCGGTATAGACGAGGGCAGCCATCCATGGCCACGCCCCTTCTTTGGCTTCGATTCCTCCGACTATGCGAGGTGTCATTTCTGCAGCATCTCTGGCGCTGAAGCCCTCCATGACCATGGGAACCATATTATTATTTCCCGTGCTTTCCCCTGTCCAGGCGTTTGTAAAGGTAATCATTGAAATCAAACTTGCTGCCAGAATAAATCTAAAAATTGTTTTGCACATATTTGCCTCTACAATAATTTATAAATTTGCATTTTGAAATTGGCGAAGATCTTGTATTTTTCGATATGTTGGCTTTTTTTAGACTTTACATGGTTTGATCGTAAAATAAAATAGATTTCAAAACCTTATATTCCTTTTCATTAAGACCAGTACCCGGGACAGGCTGAAATTCAAACGCCTGTTGGAAACAGAGTAAACTCTTGGAGAAACTTTTTACATAAATTCGTACTGTGGGGATGATGGTAAATGCGGCCCTCATGATCCATTCCCCTGGGGATCGCGTCTGTTAAAAACAGGCGAATTAAAAGGATACTGGCCTTGTATCGATCCATTTTCCCGTGGTTGCTGTTTTCAATGTCTGAAATTTCACCGGAACTGAATGCCTTAGGCAAAACACCATGTTGATCCACACAGGATTTAAGAAAATTTAAGATTCTTGCCAGGCGTAAAAGCGTTACGGCTTCAAGCCTGGAAGTTGTATCTGCCACTGGAAAAACGGTGGAGCGCATTAAGGAAAAAGCCTGGGGCAGCAGTTGCTGTTTTTCACATCGGGCATAATCCGCACTGCCCGGGGCCGGATAATAAATGGACAGGCCGGCAATGGTTCTTCTGGCCGCAAGTGCCAAAAGATCATTTAAGGTGGTCTCGGCCGTCTGG
>DATFIL010000531.1:0-5374 GCA_035270145.1 Desulfobacter sp.
CTGTTGTGTTTTCAGTACATACCCGAAAAAGTCAGTCACCACAGGACCCAGCTCCTTTGGAAACCGGGTTTTAAGTTCCAGGGGCAGAACCTGCCGGATTTTTGAGCGGGATGTAAAGGGCAAGCTGAGATGTCGAAAATAAAACCGGCCGGCCGGTAAAAGAAGCATGACCTGAACGCGGCGGTCCTTTTTAATGGCCGGGTCAATGGCCTGAACAACAGATGCCAGTCCCGCATCAAACAAGATTTGATCTTCCCCAACCGATTCCAGATCGTCATAGGTCACACGGACCAACGCCTGAGCAGCTTGGGACTTGCCGCGCCCTTCCACCAGCCAGGCCGCAAGCCCTGTGCAATTCTCCCGGATGATCAAAAAGGCGTCTGCCATGGTCTATCCTCTTTCCATTTGAAGAATCCGGCAAAACCATTTGCCTGTCATATCCTGTTTTTCCCGTTTAATTACAGCGTGCAAGGTCACTTGAGAGCCGTTTTTTTTTGCGGTACAATCTGCTGTAAAAATACTGCTTGAATAGGCAATCACCCGTTCAAACGCCTTTTTCTCATCATCACTTAGGGCAATGACATCCTCAAACCACCCGGATTCAAGGGTATGGGTATATTCCTGCCCTAAGCTTGCCTTATCAGACCGATAGTCGGCAAGCTCCTGGGCATTTGCGTCACGGCCTTCGGGCAGAAGCGCTGCAAGCACCGCCACCGGGGCGGTATTGATATTTACCTTGCCTGAAAATGCAAACCGGTTCTCTTCAGAATTCTGACCCTCTGCAAGGCCATATACTGTCAACATGTCTTTTGCATCCGCCTGGATAGACTCATCCATCCCTTGACTGATATATGACGGGGATAAAATTGCGTCAACAACCCCTTTGACAAGAAACAATTCAGTAATATGCCTTAAGGGACCATTGGCACAGGTATAAGGTACATCCAGGAATTCATAATAACTGGACTCAGCACCAGTCAACCCTGTTATGGTATCATCGTCCTTTGAATCAAGCCAGTCTTTAAGCGCATTAACAATTTCAACGGCACTGCCGGCCTCTTCGGGCTTATCTTCCGGGGCTGCCAGGGTTAAAAACCGTTCCAGTAGCACCATCTGATGATCGTTCGATTTATTTCCGGGAAATTGTTCAAGCAATGCATTTAACTGCAATTTACCCATTTCATCACAAATTTTCAGGGATAAATCTGCCGGATTCAGGCCCATGGCGGCCACAGCCTCGGCAATATGTTCAGGATCTGCCCATGGTTCTTGAATGGAATCAATTCCGTTTTCCGCCCCGTCCATGGCCAGAATCATCATGGCCAGATGAATACCGGACATGGCCATTTCCCGGGCGGCAAACATATCGTTCTCAGTGATGGTCCCCGAAGCGGCCTGCTTTGCAAGACGCCCGGCCTCCAACGCCACCACACATAAAATGGCAACCACAGCAATGGTGGCAATCAGGGCCACCCCTTTTTGATTACTGTAAATATTATTCACCAATCTGCCCCTGTACCGGTAAAACCACGGCAGTTTCAAATAATTTTTCTTTATTTTCACTTCCCAGGCCCAACCTGATATTCAACACACAAGGAATGGATGCCTCGTCACTGTCTTTATCCACATCCCAATCCCGGTATGCATCAAAATTTGCATCAATGAAATCAATGGCAAATCCGGTAATATTTTCTGCAAGCACCGGATCTGAGCACGGGTCTGTATCCCTGTCACTGCCAAGGGGACGCTCAGCCCGGCAAAGATCAAACAATTCCTGGTTGTTTTTTCGAACGTAATAGATTACACGAACGACACCGGACGGCCTGCTGCGGCCCGTCTGTACGCCTGAAAGGCAGGCAAACGCAAGGGTGGAAAACCTCTCTCCACCAACGCTGTTCACACCGCCGGTCATCTGTAAAGTATCCACGCCCTGACCATCGACATTGTTCTGAACACGTATTATCCTGGATTCCGGCACATAGATATCGGTCAGATCATCCAGAATTCGTCTGAATGCATCCCTGGCCCGCTCATTATAGTCAACACCATGTGCAATGGCTTGCCCTGTGGATATAAACGAATTAAAAGATGAAAACAACATGACCATAACAAATGAAAAAATTACAAGGGCCACCATCACTTCAACCAAGGTAAATCCGCCGTCTTTATGCTTAAACTTCGGGAACATACCTGAATGTTCCAACATGATAGGACCGGTTTCCCGGCTCCCGTGTTATTGTCAAATCAATTTTTTTCAATATACCGACCTTGTCGGCCAAATCCGGCATGATATCAGAGAAGTCGGCGTTTACATCCGTCACCTCACAATGCCAGGCATACCCTTTAAATGCCTGGTCAAACTCGCCTTTCAACTCTGGGTCATTTATGGAAAGCTCGATTTGGGCAAGGGCCTTGGCGGCAAGATAGCGGGCGGTTGTCTGGAAATCATCGGCCCCGGCAAGATTGATGGTTCCGGACTGCATCCTAAACAATGCCACCATAACTGTTGCAATAATGGCCATGGCCACGATCACCTCGATCAGGGTAAAACCGGTTTGCCCCTGACAGCCGCCGGCACCCCCGGGTCGATTATATGCAGTCATCATAGGAGACATATTGGTCGATCAGGTGAACTTTTTTTTGGAACATGCGGAGTTGAATGGTCATTTCCCGGTTATCTTCCCGGACATGAATCAGGACCCGATCTGAATACCCTTTGCTGAAAAAACAGATGCGTTTGTCATCTCCGGGTCTATTGCCGTCATCCGGAAATTCCAAATTAAGCAACTGCAGATCACCCTTCAAGGATACGCCGTTATTCAGGGCAACCTGCCGGGCTTGCTCATCCATTGTGTCATCCGTTACATACATTTTTCCGGAACCCGAATCCATATACAGGGTAAAATTTTTATTTTCCACCATGGCCCGCAGCTTTAAATTTTCCAGAAAAAGAATCAGGCCGGCTACATGATCAGAGGCGTTTGAAGTCAAATGAATCTGCCGAAACACTGGGATTGAAAACAGCAGAACAATGGTAAAAATGCCCACCACCACCATCAGTTCAATAAAGGTGAAGCCGGAATGATTTACATGAAAATCCTCGTAAGGTTTGCACCTGTTTTCATGTTTTGCCGTGGATTGCGCCTGGGTGTTAATCGACCAGGTCAGCCCATGGCTGTTACTCCTGCACTTCCCAGTTGGTGATGTCCGCATTGATCCCCTCCCCTCCTGATTCTGAGTCCGCACCATATGAAATCAGATCAAACGTACCGTGGACACCGGGACACAGGTAGACATACTCGGTTCCCCAAGGATCTTTGGGAATTTTTCTCTTTTCAAAATAACCGTTTTCATTCCAGCTGCGGGGGACAGGATCCGTGGTCGGCTTTTCGATCAGGGCCCAAAGGCCCTGTTCCGTTGTGGGATAAAACCCATTATCCAGTTTGTACATCTTAAGGCTGGTTTCAATGGCGGCAATGTCCACCTGGGCTTTAACGATTTTGGCCTTGTCCGCCTTATCCATATACCTTGGTACAATGGCGCCGGCCAAAATCCCCAGGATGATGACAACCACCATCAGTTCAATAAAGGAAAAACCTGCCTGGTTTTCAATCTGCCTGCTGTACTGCCTAAAAAATTTTATACACATCTGTTCTATTTTCATTTATGACCGTTTGTATTTGATTACCTTTCTGTCAGATAAAGACATTGAAATTCCATAATATTGAATGGATTATTAATAAAAACAAAAAAAATGTCAAATTTAAAGCATGTCTTTCTTGTTAAACAAAATGCCCCCCTGACATTGACCCTAAACACCCTCTCTGGTATAAAGCCTTGTACTTTTTAGAAAGAAACACCAAAGGCCTTTGGATACACACCATGTCTTACCAGGTTCTGGCATTAAAATACCGACCCCAAACATTTTCTGACGTTGTTGGACAGGATCATGTCACCACCACCCTGACCAATGCCATTTCCGGAAACAGGGTCCCCCATGCGCTTCTGCTGGCAGGCCCCAGGGGCACCGGCAAAACCACCATTGCCCGCATCATGGCCAAGGCCATGACATGTCAGACCGGACCGACCCCGTCGCCGTGCAACGAATGCAGAATTTGCAAAGACATTATCAACGGTCATTGTGCAGATGTGTTTGAAATTGACGGTGCCTCCAACAACAGCGTGGAGCAGATCCGTGAACTGAGGGACAATGTGGCCTACATGCCCTCTGCGGCCAGGTACAAAATCTATATCATTGATGAAGTCCACATGCTTTCGGTGGCCGCTTTTAATGCCCTGCTCAAGACCCTTGAAGAGCCCCCGGACCATGTTCTTTTCATCTTTGCCACCACGGAAGTCCATAAAATTCCGGCCACCATCCTGTCCCGGTGCCAGCGCCATGACCTGTCTCGAATTGCTTTGGACAAAATCAGCGACCATCTTGAGAATCTGTGCCGAAAAGAAGGCTACACGGTTGAACGAGAGGGGCTGGAGCTAATTGCTTTAGAGGCGGACGGTTCCATCAGGGACGGCTTAAGCCTTTTGGACAGAATTCTTTCAGCCGGGCCTGAAAAAGAAATTGACCGGCAAATGATTGCCCAAAGGCTTCGGAGCACGGACCGAAGAATTCTTTTTTCCATATCTTCGGCCGTACTGGAAAGAAACGGGGCGCAACTCATTGATCTTGTCAGCAAAATTAATGATTCCGGTATGGACTTGAAAGAATTTTATTCCGGTATCATTGCCCAGTTCAGGAATCTGAACATCATCAGGCTGTGCGGAAAAGATAGTCCTGTGCTCAATATGATTGAAACGGAAAAACTTGAGCTTGACCGGATGTGCAAAAAATTTTCGTCTGCCTATCTTGGGATGCTGCTGGATCTTCTTTTAAAGGAAGAGAGCATTGTGCGCTTTGCATCCCATACCCAGACCGCCGTGGAGATGGTGTTGCTCAAAATGATCCAGATTGAGCCTGAGGTCCGGCTTGATGAAATCATCACCAAGGTGGATCTTTTAGCCCGGCGGATGGAAAACCGCCTTGGCCAGGCCGGTGTTGATTCATCCCCATCGCAATGTGATAATCCGGCCCGGGAATCTGCCCAGCCTGTGGAACAGTCCCCGGATGACCCGCCCATTGAAACACCTCCTTTAGCAGACCCCCGGCCGATGGCGGAGCCAAAGCCCTATGAACCGAAACGGAACCAGGCACCACCGCCGGATATCCAAACTGATTCATCCGGTTCTATCAATTCATCCGGACCTGACATTCCTTTGCGTCAGGAGCAAGCCCACCAGAAGCCGGCAACCTGGTCACAGTTCATGGATGTACTTCAACATGATCTGCCTTTTATCTTCGGCTTATTTTCCAAGGGCC
>DATFIL010000532.1:0-2531 GCA_035270145.1 Desulfobacter sp.
CGGAATCAGAGAGTACGCCTGAACCCCAGAAACTTTTTTCCACCCGCCGGGAATTGACCAAAAAAATCTCTTTTACGCCCAGGCTTGCAAGACTTTGAAGTATTCGTTTAAGCATCTTGGGGCGGGGTAAAGCCAGCACCAAGGTCACGGGCAATGGCGCCGGCGGGTCATGCTCAAGGCAGACTTCCATTTCAATGGACTGCCGATCTATTGATACGATAAGACCGGTACCCATTTTTGCATTTTTTTTTCCGCACACAAGGGTATCACCCGGCTTTGCCCTGAGCACCCGGAAAATATGCCTGCACCGGTCATCCTGGAGCCGCACCCGGTCAGGACTTATGAAGTCCCGGTCATCCAGCAGTATAAGGTTCATGTCAGAAGGTAACGATTTCCATGTTTTTGATCAATGCTCGGAATTCTTTCATCCAGTCGCCACCGCCTGTAAGCCGTGCCAGTTCCACGGCCATATGCACCGCAGTTACCTGATTCTGACGGCCTAACCCCTGAACACAGGAAGGGCAGTTGGTCAATATCCGTGGCTTTGCCGTATCCAGGCCCTGACATGCCTGCTCAACGGCATCCTGCTTCCTTAAAAACATGTTGTAGCTGATATCCGGCCGGGACAGCGCCATGGTTCCGGCTTCTGAACAGCAGTAAGGCACGGCCCGGGCGTCAATACCTGCCTTGGCCAGTCCTGCCGTTGCCGTACCTTTCAAACTGTCATGGCAGGGGGCATGGTAAAGGCAGGCTTGAGATTCCGCGATAGTTAGACCATGCTCAAACAGATATCCTGAGATATCAAACAGATTTGCATCAAACAGGTCTGTTATGCCCAAATCGGACAAAGATTCCATGCAGGTGCCGCAGGAGACAATGCAACCGGAAAAATCAAGGTCATTGAACATATCCCGGATCTGGGTCATGATAATGGTGTTTTCAAGAGACACCTTTTGCGCTTCCTTGGTCCGGGCATTAACCTTCAACGGGTACCCGCAGCACATATATGGCGGCGGCAACACCACCTGGTGTCCCTGGGAAAGCAGCAGAAAAATGGTTGCTTTTGAAATGTTGGAAAACAGACGCTCACTACCACATCCTGGGAAATAAAACACCGTGGAGACAATCTCTCCGGGAGGATTTAATAAAATGGCCTGGTTTCTGTCCGCAGGGGGCAGGTGAGCCCGAAGCGTGGTCAGGTCCGGTTGCGAAACCGGGGCGTGCAGCAACTGCAGCGGTCTTGTCTCCTTTAACGCCGGTATCAAAGAGATGGGTTTTGCAACTTTCACCGCCGCACGCTGGACAGAACTGCCGACTGTCAGCAGTCCTGTACGAATAAATGGGTTCAGGGTCTGGTTGCGGGTACCCAGATAACCAAGGGTTAACCGGGTGGCAATGGGGGTATGCTTGAAATTCTTTTTTTTAAGAATTTCACGTTCCTTAATGGAAATGACCCCGGAATCAATATCTACCGGGCACTTGTCAAGGCACTTATGGCAGATGGTGCAGTGGTCAGCGATCTGTTCAATATTTTTAAGTACTTTAAATTTTGTGGACTGGATCCGCTGGGTTATGTAAAGCAACGCCTCGATCAAAGCGCCCAGGGCCAGATTTTTATTTCTGGGATGGAAAAACATGTTCCTTGCCGGATAAAACACCGGACATTGGGGCTTGCATTTGCCGCAGCGAACACAATGGGAAATGTTTGCGGCAAGGTCGGACAGGGAGCCGTGCTTGAGAATCTGGGCCTCAAGTTCCAGAAGATTGAACGACGGGGTGAACATTTTATTCAGAATATCGGGCTCGGACAGCTTACCCGGGTTCATCAACCCATTCGGGTCCACCTGTTTGCGGTACGCGTCAAACTGACTTACCTGGTTCTTATCCAGGTATTTAAATTTGGTGACGCCGATACCGTGTTCGCCGGAAACCACACCATCCAGCGCCACAGCTTTTGCCATGACCTTGTCCGCGGTCATGTGGGCCCGTACAAGCATCTCCTTGTCATTGGAAAGCACCGGGATATTCACATGTACGTTCCCGTCGCCTGCATGCATGTGGGTGGCAATGACAATGAGACGACTCAAGGTGTCATTGTAAATACGCGCTACATTGGAAAGAATAAAGCTGTATCCATGCAGATGATCCTGGATCTTTCCATGAAAATTTTTGGTGTGAATAAAAGCTTCCAGGGCGTCCCGGGACGCAATGTCAAGCTTCTTGCGAATACCGTACGCAATATCTTTAATCCGACCCACCTTTTTTCCCAGCCACTCGGGATCAGAAAGGGGAATGGCCGTCTCCAGATATGTCAGGATATTTTGAATAATCCGGCCCTGGGTATATTTTTTTTCTTCAAGATTGGTTTTATCAACAAATCTGACAAAATCGGCCAGACTGTCAATGGGCAGAACAATATCTTCGTTGAGCTTGAAGGCATTGGTATGGGCGGCAATGGCACCCAGCCGTTTGCGGTCTTCCCAGTAACGGGCGGCTTCGGTCCGGTCCCGGGCAATAGAAAGTCCGGTCTT
>DATFIL010000533.1:0-4378 GCA_035270145.1 Desulfobacter sp.
ATCTCCGGTGATTTGACGTTCAATAAGCTGGCGTTTAAGGATCAGTAGTTCCACAAAAAAGAAAATCGAGATCACAAGAACCGTGATGGAATCCAGGGTAATTGCTTTAAGTTTGTTGAACAGGAAATTCTTTGAAATATGGATGGTCAGTTTGCCGTCCAATGTGCCGGTTTCTGATTTCCGTGTGTTCAACAGGTTCTGGGTGACTGTGTAGCCCGGATAATTATGCAGGGAACGCATTCCGTTGTTTTGACTTTCATTATTTTCAAAATTTGTCAGATTACGCATGCCGTGCCGGCCGGCAATGTAAAGGGGCCGGCCTGTATTATCAGATATGGTAATGCCTTCAAGTTCAGGGGAGACGGCAATGATATCATCCAGCTTTTGGTCCATTTTTATCAGCCGCCGGATATTAAGACCCTTTGCCAGTAAATATTCAATATCCTGTTTTAACAACTTGGACATGACAACACTTTTCTGGGTGGAGACATCCAGTAAATGGGCCCTGAATTCAAAAAGATTGAACAGGTTCAAAGTGATTTGGGCCAGGCAAATGATAATAAAAAAAGTTGCAGAGATTTTAAATTTGATCCGTCGCAGAGATTTTTCTGATATGTTGGGATCTAAGGTCAAAGATCGAAGAAAAATGATTAGAAGCGTCATGGCACTGAAAAGAACCGCTGCAATTAGTTTTATACTTTTCATCACTATGCCGCGCAGCATGGCTTTTACCTGCTTTTGGCTGAAGGCAACCGTTACTGTGGCAACCCATTTTTTTGAAAAACCGTGTTTTACCGGCAGGGAAATATAATAGACCCCTTTATGCTCCACAGCGTGTCTTTCCACAGAGGGTTGCGTACCTTTGGGCAGCGGCAGCCGGACCGCTTCAGGCAGGTATGTTCCCACAACCTGTGCACTGCTGCTGTAAATAACGTGTCCATCCGGATAGGTAATGGAAATAACAATGTCATCCTCATCAGTGCCGGATTTACCTGTTTCTTTCTGTGCCGGAACCAGGTGCTGCCGGGCTTCCAGGATCAGTTTGTCCATACCAATGAATTTATCAACGCTTTTGCCGAACCGAAGTGCTGTTGCCAGGTTGCGCTGAAGGTCCTTTACCACCACGTTGTTTTTGGAAATAAAGGTTTCTACATACAGCTTTTCAAAGGTGACTGATGTTAAAAGAATGTTAAATCCCAGCGCCAGCACCAGCATGATAACGGCCCCTGAAAATAGGTGAATCCGTGATCTGGTTTTTTTCAACCGGCTCATAAGACAGTTGTTTTGTCTGGGTCTTCCTGGTAACAGATTCGGGTAAATGGTGATATGAAGCTTTGGAGAAACGCCTGGTAGTTCATTTTGAAATCAACAAAATCGCCCACTTTAAAGCGGTGACAGCAATCTGTGATGTCTGCCAGGGTGTAATTAGCGTTTACAGAAATAATTTCCATACCCGGGATTAAAGATGTCAAGCCTGACGGGTAGGTGTCGCAGATGCCGAAATTGAGAATGGCGCGTTTGCGTATGCCCCGGCGGGTGAACTGAGGCCGGACGCCCAAAGCATCCCTTCTGCACAATTGGGGCGGCGTCACCAGTTTTTCTCTTATCTCAAGTATATCGCTTCTGAACGTGACCACACGGGTGTCCAGATTCGGATGTACCTGATTTATTGTGGGAATGGTGCCTAGGAATACAGACTCTCCCAGGCGGATATTGTTAATCCGGCCGGGAAGTTGCTTGTGCTGCATCCATTTAAGCAATACGGATCCACCCACGGAGACGGTGTCAACCTCAATGTCGAGTTTGGATTCAATCAGGTCAGTCAGCTGGGCCATGATATCAAGATTCTGTTCATCCGGTACGGTTCCGGCACAACATCCCAGATTGGTGCCGATGCCGGCAAATTTAATGTTTCTGGGCTTGATCTGGTGAATTTTACGCACAGTGTCCATTACCTGGTCCGGCATAACACCTTCCCTCAAGTCTCCGGTATCCACCATCAACAGGACGCTGTGAGAGCATTTCATGGAAATAGCTGTTTGGTTGAGTTTTTCAATAACGGTCATTTCAGAATTGAAACTTGTGCTGAAACACTGGACAATGGCAGGCAGTTCATGGATTGAAGGCAGGGCAATATATATGGGCCGCTTGGGGAAGACAGGTTGTATTCTCGGGCCTTCAGGTACCCTGGAAATTCCGATGTTCTCAAAACCTAAATCCATCATCTGACTGATCATCTTCTGGTCTGCGCACGGATCTTTGATGATTCCAGTGATGCTCAGGTGATGTTCCCTGCAGTGCCGGGACAAAAATCGGATATTGTGACGCAGTCTGTCCAGATTCAGGATTAATTGGCTCATAACGGTATTTCGTTTTGTTTCTGGAACTTGATCATCAGGATGGCAATATCATCGGACTGGGGCGCGGAATCGGCATGTTTCTTGATGCGGTCTAAAAGATTGTGCACTATCGTTTCCGACGGCAGATCCCGGTCCTTTGACACTTCATCAATCATCCGCTGATTTGAAAACGGCTCCCCTTTCTTGTTCATTGCTTCGTTGACTCCATCCGTATATAACATAAATCCCTGTCCATTATTAAGGGTTAGGGTATTGTCCGAATAAATTATGCCCGGCATGGCACCGACAAGGGGTTCTTTTTTATTTTCTATAAAACGGGCTCCGTCATGGGTGATAATAATGGGCGGGTTATGTCCGCCATTGGCATAGACAACCTGGCCTGTCTGAATATTCAAGGTCCCGATGACAAGGGTAACAGACCTGGAGCGGGGGTTATCCGAGCTTAGGACATTGTTGATACTGGTCATCATCCGGGCGGGGGATACCTCTTTTCCGCTGAACACCCGGATAAGGGTCCGGGTGACCACCATGAAAAGGGCTGCGGGCACACCCTTGTCAGAAACATCACCTAAAGTAAACACAACATGGTCGTCATCAAGCTGGAAAAAATCGTATAGATCACCACCGACTTCTTTGGCCGGTTGCAACGTGGCATACAGGTCCATATGATCAAATTTAAGCTGCCCGGGAAAGGTTTTAGGCACCAGTCCCAGCTGGATTTCCCTGGCAATTCCCAATTCACTTTCAATACGCTGCCTGGCGGTGGTCGTGTTAATCAGGTCCTGGATATTCCGGCTTAGTTCGTGACGCATAAGGATAAATGACGCCGCCAGCTCTCCCACCTCATCTTTATATTTTTCCGGCAGGTCATCCACCGGTGTTGTTGGTTCCATGGGTTTGGTAAAATCCAGTTTTGGAATTTTTCTGGCATAGGATGCCAGCCGGTGCAAAGGCGTAGCGATCCGGCTGACCACAAGGATAATGGCTACAAGTCCGGCCATGAACATCATGACGATGAGCAAGCTCTGCCGGATAACCAGACGCTGGGCCGGTAGTGTGATCTCTTGCAAAGGAATGATGACACTGATGTACCACTTAAAAGGTTTAAAATAATAACAATAGGTGATCATTTCCCTTTTGCTTTCATCCGGCAGATAATTAAAGTGTGAAAATTCCGCAGATGCGCTTTGACGGATATCTTCAATGATCAGATTGCCCGTCAGTTGATTGATCCGGGTACTCATGGGTTGCAACGCATTTCCCAGGTGCGGCACTAGTGCCGCACCTGATTCATCAAAAATATACACAAAGCCGCTGGTAGCAATTTTTAGATTTTGGGTATAATCTGTCAAAGATGAGATGATCTGCGTTTTCTGTTTTGCCGCCAAGGCTTGGAGCCGGCTGATATCCACGGATACGCCGATGGTCAGTGACCATGGGGCAAATGGTCTGAAATAGGCAAGTACGGTGGCGTTTTCCTGGCTCTGGTCAAGGTTGAAAGCGGCAAAATCCCCCCTTGGGGTTAGGTGCTCAAATTGCATGACCTCGGATAAATTTCTGTGCTTGACATCCTCTAATAATTTTAAAGAACGGGTGTTAACCTGCTCATTGGAAGATGCTGTTACATTGGATTGTGCATCAATAATGTAATGGTCGACATTATCAAAGGGGGCTGTTTCAAGCCAGGACAGTGCCTGGTCAAGTCCGCTTTTGGGGGTTGCTCTATCCGTTGCGGCAAAGCCTTCAAATACAGATGCGATAACCCTGGCCGTGTTCTTCAACTGGCTGCGTTTTTTTAGGGTCAGAGCTCGCTTTTCCCTCAAGAGGTTGCGATAATCTGTTCCTTTCTTCTTATTCATTCTTACCCATTGAGTATGAATGATGAGAAATTCCTGCTTCATAGAGTGTGCCCGAACAAAATGCTGAGGTCTCATTTTCTCTCCACAGGCTTAAAATTCCGTAGAACCCCCATACCCTGCTGGGCACAACAAACGATGAAAGATATGAGTCGTGAATTA
>DATFIL010000534.1:0-2009 GCA_035270145.1 Desulfobacter sp.
CAAGCCAATGGAGCTGACCATATACCACTACGCTCGTTCCTCGCTTCGTGGTATATGGCAGCTCATCGGCGACGTTATATTAAACCTGGACGGTGGATGTAACATCATGAAACCATTAACAAAACTAGAAACGTTTATAAAATAAGATTTCCCAATCTCTGGTGCAGATTTGACCGAAGAACGGGGGGCGCCCAGGCGCAAGATTTCTGCCAGTCATGTCATTTGCAAACAACGCAAATGCCACGCCTGTCATAAATCGTTGCAGCCTGCGCCCCCCGTTCTCCTGCGCTATAGGCTTCGAGAACCCATGATAACACTTTGCAGTCATTCCAAACTCCCTGAAAACACAGCACCCAGTCCGACCATAGGTGATATATTCAGGAAATACGGTCCTGCCTTCAGGGCAGCAAACCGCTTGCACCCCAGGCAGCACAAGATTATGTACGACATTGAACACTGTCGACGTGGAGAGTTCGGCACTCACTGGGAAATCTGTGACACATGCGGTCACCTGGAAAAAGGATATAACTCCTGCCGGAACCGCCACTGTCCAGGCTGTAACGATATCGCCAGGCGCAGATGGGTGTCGACCAGAATCGAGGAATTACTCCCAGTCTCCTATCACCACTGTGTTTTCACACTGCCGGATATTTTCAATCCATTGTGTCGATACAACCGGCAGGCCATATACGATCTGCTGTTTGAAAGCGCGGCCAAAACCCTGCTTGAGTTCGGACAGAACCCCAAGCGTCTGGGGGCCAAGATTGGATTTTACGGTATTCTCCACACCTGGGGCGGCAAACTTCCGCTGCACCCCCACATCCATTTCATTGTCACAGCAGGCGGGATAAATGCCCTGGGAGAATGGGTAGAACCCAAATACAGCGCCTCCTTCCTGTTCCCGGTCACAGCTCTCTCCAATGTTTTCAGGGCCAAATTTTTAAGCAGCCTGATTGCAGCCCAAAACAGTGGGCAGTTAAAGTTGCCTGATGAAATGGTTCAATATTCCAGGCCCTGCGCCTTCAGACAATGGCTGTACCATACCACGCCAAAAGAGTGGGTGGTTTATTCCAAACCTCCGTTTTCAAGCCCTGCCGAAGTCGTCAAATATATTGGCAGGTATACCCACTCCACAGCAATCAGCAATAACCGGATTATTTCTGTAGACGATGACATTGTTAAATTCTGGTTCAAAAACACCCGGAAGAAATCCAGATGGGAAATAACCTCTTTGCCGGTGATGGAATTCATTGACCGTTTTCTTTTGCACGTTCTGCCCAAAAATTTCCATCGGATCAGGTATTACGGTTTTTTGGCCAACGGTCAGGCCAGTCAGCATTTACCGGAAATACGCCGGGCTTTGAATGACCGAGATGTCCCTGATGTTGAACCGTTGAAAGAAAAAGTTCCTCAATGTCCGGTCTGTGGCAAGGGCAACATGATCACAATTCTGGTGCTGGACGGTTATGGCAACGTGGTAAAAGAAGACTTCCCAAAAATAAGGGTTGGGCAGGTCCCTGCTAAAGCAGGGTCCCCATGAAAGGCTTTACTTTGGTGACAATTACAGGTATCAAACATAGGCAGAAAAATTGTCAGGGACTCGTATTGTCAACCAGTTCCGATTCTCTGTTTTTTGATTCATTTTCAAGCCGGAAACGATAAATCAAAAGGGAAAAATCTGGATGAACACGCAAATTTACCAGGCAAATCTTATAGCCGAAGCTTATAAATCCAGGCTTGAAGAAGAGGTTTTTCATGCTTTTACCCAAGAGAGAATCACCCTGGCTTCAACCCGGTTAATATAACAAAAAAGTTGAAGCAAAAAAAACTGTCGGGTTATACAACCTTTTTTGGTTATAATTTTTTCTGCTTAGGAATGAGTTTTAAATAACTTACTCATTTTCAACATCCATTTGGAATTGCACAATAATTCCACTTGGACAAGGTTTTATCGAATACAATGCGCATTGTTGATTTAAAGGTTTCACTGACTTTTCTGCCGGTTTGAT
>DATFIL010000535.1:0-2267 GCA_035270145.1 Desulfobacter sp.
GTGGGTTCGTAGTCTGCAATTTTTGCAAGTTTGGCCTCCAGTTCTTTGTGAAGCTGGAGCCGGAATTTTGGTGTTGCCGCCCATCTGCCCGGATTTTTTTCAAAAGCTGCCTGGCGCAGCGTCATTTGAATTTTTTCCACGTCCATGCTCTGGCGGGAGTGACACACCCGGGTGGTCGGCCGCAGCATCACCGGAACCTCAAAGGCTTCGGACAGTTCAAACGCAATACCGGCAAGCTCGGCGGCCTGGCCCGGGGAATCCGGATCCAGCACCGGCAGTTTGGCCATAACTGCCATCAGGCGTGAATCCTGTTCGGTCTGGGATGAGTGAGGGCCGGGATCATCGGCACTGATCACCAGAAAACCACCCTTCACGCCTAAGTATACGGAACTCATCAAGGGGTCGGCAGCCACGTTCAGTCCCACCTGTTTCATGGCCACCGCGGTTCTAAGCCCTGCCTGGGCGCCTGCGTAAGCGGTTTCAAATGCCACTTTTTCATTCACGGCCCACTGGGCGTGAATATTAAGATCCATCTCTTTTTTCAGGGCAACAACAGCGGACAAGATTTCCGAAGAAGGGGTGCCGGGGTAGGCGCAGGCCATCTGGCAGCCGTTTTTCAGCAACCCATAAGCCAATGCTTCGTTTCCCAGCATCAGTCGTTTTGTGTTCATTATTATATTTTACCTCAAATGGTTTTATCTTGTGTTTCTGCGGACAGCAACATGCCAAAAAATCAGATAAAAATCAATTTATTTATTGGAATTGTTGGAAGTTAAATGCATTTGCGTATGGGCCGTCAGAGTTACTGAATAAAAGCTGTTGAATAGCATCTTTCCTTGACTAAATTAGTTTTAACTCAATATATCGGCCCCGATGTAGTTTGTTTTATTTAAAGCAATATAAAAATCATATATCTGAACAATTAATCCATTATAATAGTATCTTGATTTCCTGTAAGTAATACGGCGCCCTTACGCTGACCCCACAATGGATACCGATAGTGGCAACCTAAAACCAAACCTAACACAAATTAAATATATCGTGCTCGATGCATTTTTTTCTTGACCTTGTAACAAAGAGGCTATAAGGTATGTATCGTTAAAATTAAACATTTAAAAATCAAAATTACAATTACGTTAATTTTATAGAATTTGAAATAACGGCGGGTGAAAAACAAATCGATCCGCTAACCCAAAATTAAGGAGCATATTTTGACATTACAAGAAACAAAATTAGGTGAAGACAAATGGTTTGCAGAGGGTAGCCAGGCAGCGGAAGAAGTTGAAGAATATTACAACAAGTGGGGCAAAGACTACGAAGACTCAGTAAAAAACTGGGATTATGACGCACCGGAAAAAGCCACGGCACTGTTGAAAGAATACAAACAGGTTGACGGCACCGTATGCGATGCGGGCTGCGGCAGCGGACTGACCGGTGAAGCACTGAACGCCGGCGGATTTAAAAGCATCATCGGTTTTGATCTAAGCCCTGATTTTGCTGCTGTTGCCAAGGAAAAGGGCGTGTATGAAGATGTACACATTGTCAACATGAATGAAAAACCCTTCCGTTATGAGGACAATCAATTTGCCAATCTGATCTGCATCGGCACACTCACCTACATTGAAGATGTGCCTGAAGCGGTTCGCGAGTTTGCCCGGATTACCAAACCCGGTGGCATGGTGATTTTTACCCATCGTACGGATATGATTGATGACGAATTTACCGGAAAACTTGAAGCCATTAAGGCCGACAAGGTTCTGGAAGAAGTTCTGGTCTCCGATCCAAAACCGTATTTACCTGGAAACAAAGACTTTTCTGATAAAATAAAGATTGTTTACTACGCATACCGCGTATTGTAAACCTCCCGCCTGAACAAGACGTTCCCATAACGTCTTCAGCCCTGGAACCGGCGGTTGCGCTGCCGGTTCCAGGAGCGCCCGTACGGCCGGCACAGCCAGTGCTGCCGATGTCAAACAAACAGCTTTTGACAAATTGTTTTACAAAGAGGTTTTCAAATGAATTCCAACCATGAAATTGGGAGGTGGAAATGAAAAAGTTTATCACTATTTCATTAAGTATTATGATCGCTGTAATGTTCCTTGCACCCTATCCGGTGTGTGCAAAAAAGCCGGTTAAAATAGGCGTGCTGGTACCCCTTACCGGAATTGCCGCCCAGGGCGGACTGGAAATGAAGTACGGCATTGAAATGGCTGCCCGGGAAAAAGGAACGATTCTTGGAAGTCCCATCAAGCTGCAGGTTGAAGATA
>DATFIL010000536.1:0-19110 GCA_035270145.1 Desulfobacter sp.
TTGCTCGAAAATTTGGCGGCACAGGATTAGGACTTACCATCTGCAAACGATTGGTGGAGCTTATGGACGGCCGGATCTGGATAGAATCCGAAGAGGGCAAAGGAACCCGATTTTTCTTTACCGCCAGGTTCCCCGAAACTGATCAGATACCTGAATCTGCCATAGATTGCAGCAGGGGTTTTAAAAGTGTCAAGGAACCCGAAGCGATAAATCTGCCGCCCTTACATATTTTAATGGCTGAGGATATGGCCTCAAACCAGAAAGTTGTGAAGCTGTTTTTAAAAAGTACGCCGGTGACATTAGATATTGCCGAAAATGGACGAACCGCCGTCGAAAAATTTACAAGCAATCCCTATGATCTTGTTTTAATGGATATTGAGATGCCCGAAATGGACGGGATATCCGCAACTCAGGCGATTCGAAAACTGGAACAGGAAAATGGAACTAAAAAGATTCCGGTGATCGCTCTTACTTCCCATGCATTTCGGGAACATCAGGAAAAATGTTTTTCTGCCGGATGTGATGGGTATTTGACAAAACCGATTCAAAAGTGTGAGCTGATTGAGAAAATATCTCAGTATAAAAATATTGGTTCATCCAACCATCCTAACAGCCGCCAAACCCATGCCGATGATGATCACAATTCTACAATTTCTAAAAATAGGGACAAGACCTTTATAGTAATGGTTGATGGGGATCTGGAAGAGTTGATGCCGGATTTTCTAAAAGAAATTGAAGATGCTTTGAAAGCGATGAACGGTTTGTGTGAGGATAATGATTGGGAGAACCTCGTCCGACTGAGTCACGGGTACAAAGGCGCCTCTGCCACATATGGTCTTGCTGATCTATCAAACATATTTCTTGAGATAGAAAAAAATTCCAAAAATGCTGATAAAGAGATGATCAGAAATTGCCTGAGAGAAGCTGCAAATTACATTAGCGCCATAAAAATTGAATATGTCCCTCCACAATAAAATAACCGCCAAGGTGCTTTTATGGAAAGCTTAAAAAGAGGCAAAATTCTTATAGTGGATGATATAAAGGCCAATATTAATCTATTAAGCCTTAAACTAAAGGCGGACTATGATATCAGCGCCGCCTATGATGGAGAAAGTGCGCTTAAGCAAGCGGCTGAAGACTTACCCGATTTAATCCTTCTTGATATCAAGATGCCGGGAATTGACGGTTATGAAGTTTGCAGACGCCTCAAGGCAGATAAGAATACTGAAAATATACCGATCATTTTTGTTACCTCCAAGGATGAGGAACTGGATGAAGCCAAGGGATTAGAACTCGGGGCTATAGACTACATTAGGAAACCCTTTAGCATTTCGATTGTAAAAGCGAGGGTTAAAAACCATTTTCAACTAAAAATGTCCAAAGATCGAATAAAGAATCACAATGAGATCCTGGAAAATAAAATCGATAAAATCCAGCGTTACATGCCCCAGGGCCTGACAGAGAAAATCCTTGCACAAAAAAGCAAGATCGAAGGCGAGCGCAAACAGGTTACGGTCATGTTCTGCGATATGGTGGGATATACCGCACTCTCCGAAGAGATCGGCCCGGAAGATGCCTATTCGATCATGGATCAGGTTTATGAAATCCTTATCTACAAGGTTCATGAATTCGGTGGCACGGTCAATGAGATGACCGGCGATGGGGTTTTAGCGTTGTTCGGCGCCCCGATTTCCATTGAAGATGCACCGCAGCGGGCCATTCGGGTGGCCATGGCGATTCACCGGGAGATGGCGAAATTCAATGAGAACTTAAAGAAAGAAAACCCGGGTCTGCCGGCACTTAAAATGCGGGCCGGCATTCACACCGGCCCGGTTGTCGTCGGCACCCTGGGCAATGATCTTCGCGTTGAGTTCAAGGCAGTAGGGGATACGGTCAACCTGGCCTCACGAATGGAGACGATGGCTGAGCCCGGCACTACTTATGTCACCGAAGACACTTTTAAGCTGACCGAAGGGCTGTTCCGGTTTGAAGCTTTAGGCGAAAAACCGATTAAAGGAAAAAAAGACCCGGTCCGGGGTTTTCGGGTAATCGCCATCAGCAGCCGGCGTACCAAGTTTGATGTGAGCGCAGAGCGGGGACTTACCCCGTTTGCAGGACGCGAGCGGGAACTGGATATTTTGCTCGACGGGTTTGAGCGGGCCCGGGTCGGCAGGGGGCAAGTCTTTTCAATCATGGCGGAAGCTGGTGTTGGCAAATCAAGACTTTTATATGAGTTCAGAAAAGCGGTATCCAATGAAGATATCACTTTTCTTGAAGGCAAGTGCCTCTCCTACAGCCGGGGTGTTGCCTATCATCCGGTGATCGACATTCTTAAATCCAACTTTAATATTCTGGATAATGATGATGCTGGTCAAATAAGAAAGAAAGTCTCCGATTGGCTGAAACTGTTTAAAATTGATGAGGCCGCGATACTGCCATACATCCTCGAGCTCTTCTCCGTCAAAAACAGCGGCATTGGTCAGATGGACATGAGTCCGGAAGCCAGAAAAGAGCGCATCATGTCAGCGGTTAATCGCATTACGCTTAAAGGCGCGGAAAGCCGACCCCTGGTGCTTGCTGTCGAGGATCTGCACTGGGTTGACCACAGTTCAGAAGAGTATTTGAAGTATCTTTTGGAAAGCATTTCCGGGGCGCGGGTACTTCTGATATTCACTTACCGGCTGGAGTATCTGCCCAACTGGGGCGGCAAATCATATCACAGTCAAATTAATCTGAATCGGCTCTCCAACCGGGAAAGCTTGAATATGGTCGCCCACCTTCTGGGCACGGAGGCGATTGACAAAAATATCGAGACGCTGGTGCTTGAAAAGGCAGAGGGCGTCCCCTTTTTTATCGAATAGTTTATCCGGACGTTAAAGCACTTAAAAATTATCGAGGCCTCACCAAAGGAATACCACCTGGTCAAGGATATCAAGGACGTGGAGATCCCTTCAACGGTCCAGGATGTTATCATGTCCCGGGTGGACTCCCTTCCCGAGGGCGGAAAGGAGCTGCTTCAGGTCGGCTCGGTCATTGACCGGGAGTTTACCTGCGAATTGATTCAAAAAGTGACTGCCCTTTCGGAGAGGGAATTGCTGTCCCGCCTGTATGCTTTAAAAGACTCCGAGCTTATTTATGAGCGGGGGATTTTTCCGGAATCGACATATATATTCAAGCATGCCCTGACCCAGGAAGTCGTCTGTGATTCGATACTTGGCAAAGGAAAAAAACGCCTTCACGAAAAAATTGCCCGGGCGATTGAAGAATTGTATCAAAATTATCTTGAAGAGCATTACGAGGTGCTGGCCGAACATTTTATACAAGCCGAAAATTTTGAGGCCGCGGAAGCATACTGCCGGCTGATATACAGGAAAGCGGCAAAGAAAAATTTTATTGAAGATGCCATTGCCTATACCCAAAAACGACTGGAGTGCCTGGAGAGCCTGCCGGAGACGGATGATGTTCGTAAAAAAATTATCGATACCCGTACCCAGCTGGGGTTTTATTATCTCCAGATGTATTATTTTGTGGCAGCAAAGGAGGTCGTTGCCCCAATCTTTGAAACCGCTCTGAAATATGGCCACGGAAAACAGCTCACCCGAGCACAGATTATCGAGGGTGCCTATAATGTGTGGGTCATGGAGGACATGCCGGAGGCATACAAACACCTTGACAAGGCGATAACGGTATGCGGGGAAACGAATGACTTTATTTCTCTTGTCTGGGCGCAGGCCGAGTTGGGAGCTGCCACAGGGGTGAACTGCGAGTTCGCCAAAGCGGCGTCAAACTATCAAAGCAATATTGATCTGGCCGAAAAAACAAACAGCAAATGGGGCCTCGCCCTGCCCAAAAGCAGTCAAAGTTTTTTTGTTCTTAGTTTCCAAGGAAAGGTTGACCAGGGATACAAAATCAGCCGTGAAGCGGTTCAACTGGCCGAGGAAAGCGCTGATATTCTCTCAAAGGCACAATCATACACGTGTCATGGCGTTTCCTGTTATCGCAGGGGATTTTTGGAAGAAGCTGAAAACTACCTGGCGGAAGGTTCAAATGCGTGTGACAAGATAAATTTATTTTTGTGGGGATCAGTGGGACAGCATTCACTCGGCGAGGTCTATTATGAAATTGGAGACTATACCAAAGCCATAGACTGCCATTTATTCGCTGCCTCAATGGCCAATAAAATTCAGTTCCTACCGTCATTTCAAAACTTGAATGAAATTGGCGCTGCCCGATCAATGGTGGTGAATAAGGAGCCAGATGTCGATTTAGTGCGCATCTACAATTACTTTTCAGGCATTAAAATTAAACTTTTTGAAGGTTGGAAACGTCGATATCTGATTGAAATCCTGTTGCACTTGGATGGTCATGATTTAACAGAAATGGAAGAACGCATCCGGCAAGCCATCGAAGCAGATCAAAGAAACGGCATGATGTTTCATCTGGCAAAAGATTATGCCGTTTTCGCGGATATTTTGTGCTGCAAGGATGATACGCCAAGCGCAAAGGAAAACTTGAAGCAAGCCATCCAAATTTTTGAAAACATCGGCGCTGACGGCTGGGTTGGAAAGTATGAAAAACAATTGGCAGCGATGTAAATAGTAAGCCGCCCATAGGAGCAGAGAAAAATGCAATGCTCAAAATGCCAGCATAGCAACAGGGAGGGTGCAAAATTCTGCAAAAATTGCGGCGCCAAGCTGGAGTGTTTATGTCCATCCTGCGGCAACCCGTATGACCGTGACAGCGTGTTCTGTGATGAATGCGGTCATAGGTTGAATGAAGGCGCTGAGTCTGCGCCCCGGGAACCTGTTTTTGACGATAAACTCGATAAAATCCAGCGCTACCTGCCCAAGGGCCTGGCGGAGAAAATCCTGTCCCAGAAAGACAAAATCGAGGGGGAGCGCAAGCAGGTAACGGTCATGTTCTGCGACATGAAGGGATTCACGTCTCTTTCAGAGAAACTCGGTTCCGAAACGGTGTATTCCCTGATGGATGAAGTCTACGAAATTTTGATCCACAAAGTTCACGATTATGAAGGAACCGTCAACGAGATGACCGGGGACGGAGTGATGGCCTTGTTTGGCGCCCCTATTGCCCTGGAGGATGCCCCGCAGCGGGCTATACGGTCAGCCATGGCCATACACAGGGAAATGACAAAGTTCAATGAGAAATTAAAGTCGGAAAAAGGAGCTATTCCCTCGATCAAAATTCGTGCGGGCATCCACACCGGTCCAGTGGTTGTGGGCACGCTTGGCAATAATCTTCGGGTGGAGTTCAAGGCGGTGGGTGATACGGTTAATCTGGCATCGCGCATGGAATCCATTGCAGAGCCTGGAACCACCTATATGACAGAGGAGACCTTTAAAGCAACCGAAGGGTTGTTTCGGGTGGAATCCTTGGGCGAGCGAGCAATAAAAGGGAAGGAAAAGCCTATCCGGGTGTATCAAGTCATTGCGCCAAGCACGCGAAGAACACGGTTTGATGTCAGTGCCGAACGGGGCCTGACCCCTTTTGTCGGCAGGCTGCGCAGCCTGGAAATGCTCATGGATTCTTATCAGCGCTCAAAGGACGGCAGGGGGCAGGCCGTATCAATTATTTCTGAGGCTGGTATCGGTAAATCCAGAACCCTCTATGAATTTCGGAAGGCGGTGATTCACGAAGACAATACATTTTTGGAGGGCAAGTGCCTTTCCTACAGCCACAGTGCTGCCTATCATCCGATAGTGGATGTCCTTAAGGCAAATTTTGAGATACAAGATAATGACACGGATGCGGTTATTCGAAAGAAGGTCAGCCAGGGGTTGAAAACGATCGGCGTTGAGGAAGGAGGGACAATTCAATATCTTCTGGCGCTTCTTGCCGTAAAGGACAGCGGTATCGACAAAATCTCAATGAGTCCGGAGACCCGGAAAGACAGGACCATCCAGGCCCTCAAGAAAATTGTCCTCAAAGGTTCCGAATATCGGCCGCTTATTATTGCCATTGAAGATCTGCATTGGATCGACAACAGTTCGGAGGATGTGTTGAAGGAGATGTTGGAGAGTATTTCCGGTTCCCGGGTTTTGCTGATTTTTACCTACAGGCCGGAATACATTCCCAAATGGGGGAATCGATCCTACCACAATCAGATTACGTTAAACCGGTTGTCCAACCGGGAATCCCTGACAATGATGAATTATCTGCTCAACAACGCAGATATTGACAAGGATATCGAGCATCTCATTCTCGCCAAGACCGAGGGAATCCCGTTTTTTATCGAGGAGTTTATCAAGTCGCTCAAGGAACGAAATGTTATTGAAAAGCGAAACGGGGCATACAAACTGATCCGTGATTTTAATGCCATTTCCATCCCGTCCACGATCCAGGATGTGATCATGGCCCGGGTGGACCACCTTCCCGAGGGCGCCAGAGAGGTTCTAAGAGCGGGTTCGCTGATTGAGCGCGAATTCAGCCATGAAATGATAAAAATGGTCACCGGGCTTGCGGAGGAGACGCTTTTATCACATTTGTCCACGTTAAGAGGGGCCGAACTCCTTTATGAGCGCGGCATCTATCCAAACTCCACCTATATTTTCAAACACTCGTTAACCCGGGAAGTGGTCTACGACTCGATACTTTCGGCAAACCGAAAAAAGCTCCACCAGAAGATCGCGCGCTCCATTGAAGAACTTTACGAAGATAACATCTGCGACTGCTACGGGACTTTGTCTAATCATTGTATGGCGTGCGAAGATTATGAGAAAGCCGCGGAATACGCCAGGCTGGAGGCCAGGAAATATCAAAAGGAAGCCGCCTTCAGGGATGCCATTGAATATGCAAGAAGATGGATTGCCTGTTTAGAGAAACGCCCCCAAACCGAGGAGGTCCTTAAACAGTTGATTGATGGCAGGGTGCTGCTGTCCACATACCTGCTGAATTTGAATTATCATTGCGAGGCAAAAGAAGCTGTTGAGCCGGTTATGCAATTGGCCCTGGATCTGGACTATCAAAAAAAGCTGCCCGGCATATACACGGCCATGGGCGTCTATTACGCAGCAGTTGAAGAAGATTTTCATGAAAGCAAGAAATACTTGAAAGATGTCTCTGAGATCGCGGCAAAAGTCGGTGACTTTCTGGCCTTGTGGCTGGTCAACTATCAAATGGGCACCATGATTTGCCATGATTTTCAATTTGACGAGAGTCTATCATGTTTGACCACTATCCTTGATATAAGTGTCTTATCAAAAAAGCCTGAGGCCATATCGCATTCAAAAGCGGCTTTTGCATTCAATTACAACACGCAAGGCAAGCTGGATCTGGCCTTTCAGATGAGTGCCGAGGCTATGGAAGGCGCAATAGAAAGCGAGGATATTCTTGCGCTTCAGGCGGCTTATGCCAATCATGGCTTCTCACATTATTATAAAGGCAACTTGCCTGAAGCGGAAAGATGTCTTTGTGATGCATTGATGTATTACGAGAAAGCATCCCAAGGCTCCTGGGGTTTATTAGCTGCTGCGGTTATGGCATTTGCTTGTGGGGAGATGAAGGAATATGCAAAAGCTATATTATATTCTAATCAAGCAATTGCCATCATGGAAGACACTCAATTCCTCACCTCATGGATCAATGTCCTTAAATTATTTTGTGTTAAGCAACGGCTCTTAAACCCGGATTCAGAAATTGATTTTAATAAATTGAACGCCCTGGTGATATCTCATGAACAAAGCCGGCTTGCGCAATGCGAATCCTATGGCGCCCGATGCATCGCGGAGATCTATTTGCATATGGACGACGGTCACATGGCCGAAGCAGAGGCATGGATAAAACGCGCGATTGCATTTAATACCAAGCATGACACCTTATGGCTGTTGGCCTGCGACTATGCGCTCTATGCCGACTGGTTTAGGAAGAATGGTGAGCGGTCAAAAGCGAAAGAACAGCTCGCCAGGGCGGTCGGCCTTTTTGAGGAATGCGGAGCTGACGGATGGGTTGAGAAATATGAAAAACAATTGGCAGCGATGTAAGCTGTCGCCGTAATCCTCTCACCGGGAAAAAAGATGCAATGCCGGCAATGCCAGTATGAGAATCGCGAAGGCGCAAAGTTTTGCAAAAAATGCGGCGCCAAGCTGGAACTGTTGTGCCCATTCTGCGGAAACTCGCATCATCCCGACTGCAGATTCTGCGACGAATGCGGCCATGATTTAAGAGAAGCCGCTGAATCACCTCCCCAAGAACCCGCCTTTGATGATAAACTTGACAAAATTCAGCGCTACCTGCCCAAAGGCCTGACAGAGAAAATCCTTTCCCAGAAAGACAAAATTGAGGGAGAGCGCAAGCACGTCACGGTCCTGTTTTGTGAAATGGCGGGATTAAACACCTTGTCCGGGGAACTCGGGGCCGAAGTCCTCTACACGGTTATGGACGAGGTCTACGAAATTCTGATTCACAAAGTCCATGACTATGACGGCACAGTAAACGAGATGACCGCTAACGGAGCTATGGCGTTATTTGGTGCGCCCATTGCCCTGGAAGATGCGCCGCAGCGGGCCATACGGTCTGCCATGGCGATTCACCGTGAAATGACAAAGTTCAATGAAAGATTAAAACAGAAAAACTTCCTGATTCAGACCTTGAAAATGCGCGTGGGCATCCACACTGGTCCCGTAGTTGTGGGTACGCTTGGCAATAATCTGCGGGTAGAATTTAAGGCGGTCGGTGACACGGTAAATGTGGCATCACGCATGGCATCGCTGGCTGAGCCCGGGACGACGTATATTTCAGAGAGCGCCTTCAAGGCCACGGAAGGTATTTTTCGCGTGGAAGCTTTAGGCGAAAAGCCCGTCAATGGCAATGCTGAACCCATCCGGTTCTACCAGGTCATCGCTCCGAGCAGCCGACGAACCCGCTTTGATGTTAGTGCCGAGAGCGGCCTGACGCCTTTTGTTGGCAGGCAGCGCAGCCTGGAGCTGCTTATGGACGCGCATGAACGGGCCAAGGGGGGCCGCGGACAGGCCATATCAATTATATCGGAAGCGGGTGTCGGAAAATCAAGGCTGCTCTATGAGTTTCGAAAGGCACTAACATATGCGGAAAATACGTTTTTAGAGGGTAAGTGCCTTTCCTACAGCCGCAATGCATCCTATCACCCTGTTATTGATATTCTGAAGGCAAATTTTAATATTGGGGAGAATGACCCGGACGCTGTCATTCGAAAAAAGGTCAGCCATGGCCTGAAAACCATCAGCGTCGAAGAAGACGCCACACGCCCATATTTATTGGCACTGCTTGGTGTAAAAGACAGCGGCATTGAAAAAATGGCCATGAGTCCGGAAACCCGAAAGGATAGAATTATTTCGGCCCTAAAAAAGATTGTCATTGCGGGTTCAGAGTTTAGGCCGCTGATTATGGCAACTGAAGACCTTCATTGGATTGACAGGAGTTCGGAAGATGTATTACGGGAAATGCTGGAGAGCATTTCAGGGTCCAGAATTTTGCTGGTTTTCACTTACCGGCCTGAGTATGTCAATCAATGGGCGAATCGATCCTACCACAACCAGATTGTATTGAATCGCCTGTCCAATCGCGAATCCTTAACCATGGTGAATTATCTGCTCGACGGCAGCCATATCGACAGAGATGTCGAAAATCTTATTCTCACCAAGACTGAGGGCATCCCGTTTTTTATTGAAGAGTTCGTTAAATCGCTAAAGGAGCGAAATGTTATCGAGCAGGTGGACGGGACGTATAAACTGACACATGGCTTCAACGCGATTTCCATACCGTCCACGATCCAGGACGTTATCATGTCACGGGTAGACCATCTTTCAGAGGGTGCCAAGGAGGTATTGCGAACAGGTTCAGTTATTGAAAGGGAGTTCAGCCACCAGCTGATCCAAAAAATAACAGGACTCCAGGAGAGCGAACTCCTCGATCATCTCTCAACGCTGCGGGATGCCGAACTGCTCTATGAGCGGGATATCTACCCGGAAACGACATATATTTTCAAGCACGCACTGACCAGGGAGGTCGTGTACGATTCAATCCTTGCAAAAAAGAGAAAGCAAATCCATGGGACGATCGCCAGCACTATAGAACGGCTCCATTGGGATAATATTTGCGAAAACTATGGGATTTTATCCAATCACTGCATGGCTAGCGAAAATTATAAAAAAGCGGCGGAATACGCCAGACTTGAAGCCAGGAAACATCAAAAGCAAGCATCCTTTAAAGATGCCGTGGAATATGCGAAGAGAAGCATTGCGTGCCTGGAGAAACTCCCCGCTGCCGAGGAAGTCCTAAAACAATTAATCGATGCGAGGGTTCTGCTGGCAACATACTTTTTGAATTTAAATTACCCATACAAAGCAAAAGACGCTGTTGCTTCGGTCGTTCAATTAGCCCTGGACCTGGACTATCAGAAAGCCCTGGCTGGCATTTATACGGCTCTAGGCGTTTACTATACCATGGTCGAGGAAGATATTTTCAAGGGAAAGCAATGCTTACATGAAGTCTCAGAGAAAGCTTCAGAAACAAGTGGATCGCTATATTTATGGTTTGCCAATTATCAGGTAGGCGCCATTTTTTGCCATGACTACCAATTTGATGAGAGTATCACCTGCTTGAAGACGACCCTTGATTTAAGTGTCGCAACAAAAACACTTGAGGGTATATCAAATTCAAAAGCCGCGCTTGCCATGAATTACTATATGCAAGGAGATGTGGATTCGGCCATTCAAATGAGTTCAGAAGCACTGGAAATCGCTACCGAGAGCGGTCTCGCTGTTGCCCTGCAGCCAGTATATACGAATCACGGCATCTCTCTTTATTATAAAGGCAGCTTGTCTGAAGCTGAAATGCATCTCATCGATGCCTTGTCGTATTATGAAAAAGCTTGCCAAGGGTCATGGGGGTCGCTGGCAGCCGGATACATGGGATTTGTATACGGAGATATGCAGGACTATGAAAAGGCTGAAGCCCATCATCATAAAAGCATTGATATTTCGGAAAGTACCAAATTTCTCCGTTCTTGGATAAATGTCAACAAATTGTTTATGCTTAAGTCAAAACTTCTGGGCCATTATTCAGATATAAATTTTAATGAAATAAGCACTGCGATTGCATCTCATGAGAATAACCGGCTGGCGGTTTGCGAATCCATTGGCACCCGATGCATCGCGGAGATTTATATGCATATCGATGATCAACACATGACAGAAGCCGAAGCATGGATAAACCGGGCGATTGAATTTAACACAAGAAACGAGACCAAGTGGGAATTAGCCCGTGACTATGCCATCTACGCCGACTGGTACAAGAAAAAGGGCGATATGTCAGTTGCGAGGGAACAACTCACCAAGGCGATCGGCCTGTTCAAGGAATGCGGTGCTGACGGCTGGGTTGAAAAGTATGAGCGGCAACTGGCAGCCATGTAAACAAATTTAATCCTCCACTGTTGGAAGAGAAAAATGCAATGCCAGAAATGCAAGCATGATAACCCTGAAGGTGCAAAATTTTGCGTTGAATGCGGCAGCAAGCAGGAAATCATTAAAAATTCGAAGAGAACTTGAAGCACGCGATCGAGACTTTCAAGAATTGCGGTGCCGAGGGATGGGTGGCGAAATATGAGAAAGAAATGGCTGGGACGTGGAAATTTTTTTATTAAGAAAGCATTGATAACATCCTTAGCTCGAAAGTTATTTTCAGGAGGGGGTATGAATGATGATGTTTTAAAGGCGTCCAACGCCGAAAATTCTGCCGCCATTGCCGATAAGCTGAGGACTCCGGAAGAAGCTGTTTCAGAGGTTAAGCCCGGTGACCGGGTGTTCATTGGTACTGCCTGCGCAACACCCAGAAGATTGATCCAGGCACTTGAATCAAGCGAAGAGCAACTTTATGATGTAAAGCTGATTCATTTCCTGACGGACGGAGCAATTCCCGTGGAAAACGGAATGCCCAAGACCCGGTTTCAGCACAAGGTCTTCTTTGTTGGCTCCGATACCCGGGAGGCGATAAAAAAAAGGAAGGCGGAGTATATTCCGATTTCCATCGCCCAACTGCCTAGGTTGATCGAAAATGAAAGAATACCCGTCAATGTGGCCATGGTCCAGGTTTCGCCCCCTGATTATAAAGGATTTGTGAGTTTAGGGGTATCGGTGGACATCACACGGGCCGCTGTTTTAAATGCAAAAAAAGTTATTGCGGAAGTCAATCCGAACATGCCTCATACTCATGGGGATTCACTCATTCCAGTGGATCAGATTGATGCTTTCGTTGAGGTAAACACCCCGGTCATCGAATATCTGCATAAACCGGCGGATGCCATCGGCGAGCAGATCGCACGCTATGTGGCCCGGATCATCCATGACAATTCGACCCTTCACACCGGCATCGGCCGCATTCCAAACGAGATGCTCAAATATCTGACCAACCGGAAAAGTTTAAGCATTCATTCCGATGTGATCACTGAGCCGGTCATTGATTTGATCGAAAAAAATGTCATTACCGGTCAGATTGTCACCAGTTACTGCATGGGAACAAAAGCCCTGTATGACTTGATTGACGGAAATACCCAGTTCTCATTTCATCCCATCGATTATATCTGCCGGTCTGATATCATCTCCAGGATCAACCGCCTGGTATCGGTCACCCAGGCTTTTTCCATCGATTTGATGGGCCAGGCATGTGCGGATCAGTTCGGCGGAGAATTTTACGGCGGCATATCGGCCCAGCCTGAATTTATTCGGGCGTCCGCCCTGTCATTCGGCGGGAAATCGATTATCTGTCTGTCATCAACAACAGATGACGGAGAAGAATCCCGCATTCGGCCGCTTTTAAGAGAAGGGGAAGGAGTGACCATTCCGCGTTCCGATGTCCATTATGTGATAACCGAATACGGAAGTGCTTATCTTTACTGTAAATCCATACAGGAAAAGGCGCTCGCCCTAATTGAAATTGCGCACCCGGATTTTCGGCCCTGGCTGCTAGAAGAAGGCATACGTCTTGGCTACCTGAAAAAGGGACAGACCTTAAAAAGCAAGACCGCTTATCCGGAAAACGAAGAGCGCGAAGTTGAGCTGAAAAACGGCGAGAAGGTGCTTATCCGACCGGCCAAAGCGAGTGATGCCGGCGGCATGCAGGACATTTTCTACAATATGAACAAGCAAGATATTTATACCCGGTTTTTTAGGCATCTTGCCTCCTTTACAGACAAAATGGCCCAGCACCTTTGCAATGTGGATTATGAAAACGAGATGGCTTTTACGGCGGTTACCGGCGAGCGGGAAAACGAAAAAGTGATCGGCAGCTCATGCTATTTTGTCGATCCTACGGATAATTTAGCGGAAGTCGGCTACATGATCCGGCCAGGATGGCAGCAATGCGGCTTGGGAACCGCCCTTCAGCAGCGAATGATTGAATATGCCCAATCAAAAGAGCTTCGCGGATTCAAGGCAAACATACTTGTTGAAAATATTAAAATGCAGCAGGTGATAAAAAAAGGGGCAAAAGTGCAGTTTTCACGCTGCGGGCACGAATATGAAGTCACTAGCCTATTTTAAATGGCGCTTATAGCCTGTCCAAAGCCGCCTAAAATCTCCTTAGCTTGAATCATATCTTAGGCTTTATACGTCTCCTTCGTCGGACCATAAGCTAATGCAGACAGAGCTATGGAGCGACAGTTATGCTGGTTCTTGACCCGCTTAGGATTGTCAAACACTATACGTAACTCATCCCTTATTAAGGCAACTACAATATATTGATTATAGATCTGTCTAACGGAAAATAACCGGAAACTATTTTTCACATTGTCAATGGTTATCACCCATTCTAAGAGGTTTGATTCATGAAGCAATTTAAGTAGGCGGACTTTGTTCGCTTAAGGCATGGATTTATGATTATGAAGAATGTTTTGGGGATATGGCTTTACCTTTTTCCATTCCTTTGATTCCCTTTCTGCCTGCCATAGATCAAAATTCTTTTGCAAATTAAGCCAAAAATCTGGTGTGGTATCAAAGGCACGCGATAATCGTAGCGCCATATTAGGGGTAATGGATCCCCTTTCATTGATTATCTTGGACAGTGTCTTTCTTGAAACACCAAGAGCCTCAGCCATATCCTTGATTGAGATCGATAAGGGCAAAATATAGTCTTCCTTAATTATATTGCCCGGATGCGTTGGACGTCTTGTCATTTTTCTCATTGTAATAACTCCCTAATGATAGTCGTCGTAATCAACAATATAGGCATCGCCGTCAATAAATTGAAAAAATATTCGCCAATTGCCGGATACTCTCACCGCATAAAGGCCCTTTTTGCTGCCGCTCAACTGATGGAGGAATGAACCGGGATAATTCATATCTTTGATTTTACTAATTGCAGTCACTCTGCCTTCCGCATGGCTTAATTTTAGGTTGACATTAAGCCTATTCAAAGTATACATAATAAACAAAAATGATAATTATGTGTTCCTGATGAAACCACTAGAGCTAAAAAAAATCAACAAATTCTGTTTTGGATACGAGGACATCGCCAGGGTCCTTGATATCAGCCCTGCTTCGGCAAAGGTAACCGCAAGTCGCTACACAAAACAGGGTATATTGTTGCGGTTCAAGAAAAACCTGTATTTACTTAAAGAGACCTGGGACAAAGCGTCCCTGGAGGAAAAATTTTCCCTCGCCAACCTCGGCCAGGTTCCCTCTTATATATCATTCATGACCGCTCTGGACTACTATGAAATCACAACACAGGTGCAGCGGGATTTTATCGAATCCGCGGCAGTCAAAAGATCAAAAGAAATTCATTTAGATGGCACTGCCTTTCGGTATGTAAAGCTTGCTCAAGATTTGTATAATAATTTTAAAAAAGAAAAGGGTTTTTTTATCGCAACCCCTGAAAAGGCGCTTTTGGATTCATTCTACCTGATGTCCTTTGGTCGATACAGCCTTGACCTTTCATCATTGGATGAAACAAAATTAAATCAGCAGGAAATCAAGCGGCTAAGCCGACAATACCCCCTGAAAACTAAAAACATACTGAAAAAATATGGATATCTTAAGACAGCACGAAATATTTGAAATAGAAATTCTTGAGAAGATGAACAGCGCAAAGCTGCTTGAGCCGATTGTTTTTGGAGGCGGCACAATGCTGAGGCTTTGTCATGAGTTGAATCGCTACTCTGCAGGTCTTGACTTTTGGTTTATCAGGAACACGTCTCACCAAAAATACGCTGACCACATGCAACAGGCGCTGGAAAAAAACTATGATATTACTGACGCCAACATCAAGCAAAACACAATTCTGTTTGAATTACGCGCTGCCCGTTATCCCAAGAGGCTCAAAATAGAAATCCGGAGGCAATTAAAGGAATGCGATTATCAGAAAACAATCGCATTTTCCAAGTTCATCTCAAAACAAGTGCTCGTAAACGCCCACACGCTCGAGCAGACAATGAAAAATAAAATAGAAGCGTTTCTTGATCGGGGTGAAATAAGAGATTGTTTCGATATTGAATTTCTAATGCGCAGAGGCGTTTCCCTGCCTGATATCTCCTACAGTACAGGCCTAAAACTGCGCAAAAAAATTTCAAAATTCAAGGTTATCGACTTCAAAGTAAAGCTTGGTTCTATTCTGGAAAAAGATGTTCGTGACTATTACGTGGAAAACGGATTCACCTTTCTCGAAGCTAAACTGAACGCTTTAAATCCAAGCTGAATGTCCAAGATCGGAGAAGATTGTTAAAAAATTCTGAGGCCCTTCGATTGGCATCATTCTTGGACCATTTGTAAGGAATCAGAATATATGAGCTAAAAACAGCATAAAATTTTCGAAATAAATTGACAGGCTATACTGGATTATCAGAATAATTAAGCCTCATTAGGGGCTTTTTTGGGGCCATGGTTTTCAAGATACCTGCTTTGAAGGGTTTAAAAGTCCAATACCATACACCCCTTTGCAGTTTTTTTAATTTCTTGCAGGCGAGGCTCATAAATGTTCCTTACTCGCTTTTCTGAAAAACCTGCTTCTCGGCAAAGTCCCCGGCCCAGGGAAGTTTATACATTTCCCCCTGAAATGACTTGATCATCATAATAATCCAGAGGACTATCGTCAGCAGGAATATTATGGGCGTCAGCAGCCCGAGAACCGGAATCGCCCCCAAAACAAGGCTAAGGACAAACAGGGCAAGAAAGACCACCAGGGACTGCATTGCGTGAAATCTTACAAACAGGTTTTCTTTCTCCAACAGCAAAAAAACGATTCCTGTGATCCATCCAAGCACATAGCACAACAACGCCTCGATATTTTGATCAATTCCCAGGACTGTATTATTTTTTTTCATTTTTTTAATCCCCTTTAGATAGCCTGTGCAGACATTTTTTCAATGTTGATATTCATATGACCAATGCCTCAACCCCCTTTGCAAGGACTCTGAATGGCAACCGAATCGTATTGCCGGAACCTCGCTTTTATTGCTCTAACATTTTGACCAATTCAACCCGCCGGTTACGTGCCCGGCCATCTTCGTCTTCGTTACTGGCAACGGGTGCCCATGGGCCTATTCCACGAGGATCAAGCCTGTCTTTTGAGATTCCGTGTTTGGATGCCAGAAATTCCACGACAGCCTCTGCACGCTGCCGGGACAGCTCCATATTGTATTCAATACTTCCGACAGCATCGGTATGGCCGACAACGCCAAGGCGGAGATCCGATTTTCCCTCCAAAAGCGCGGCTATTTCAGCCAGCGTGGATTCGGATTCTTCCTTGATCGTGGCTTTGTCCGTATCGAAGTGGATGCCGTAAATGCGAACACTGCCCGTTTCCTCAATACCTTTTGCCATTGTCTCGGCATTTATATCAACCTGGATCTTGCCGGTCTCCATCGGATTTTCTTCAAGAATCTGAAGAGCAGTGACAGGCTGCCAGTCAGCATCGGCGTAGTCACTAATCCAGGTATGGGCAGAAACATAAACATCTCCGTCTTCTTGCGGAAGTCGAGCCAAAAAGTAGCTTTTATCTTTTCCGCTAAGAACATTTTTGCTATGATCCCCTTCAATATTGTCAAAATCCCCATAAATATCGTATGGGATCTCATCAATACCCCCATAACATTCATACACCATTTCAAATCCGGCATCCTTCAGGGCCCGCTGATAGTTTCGCCGTATCTGCAATACAGATAAACCTTCAGGAGGTAAGAAATAAAGGATTCGGATGACTTCCCCTTCCGGCACAAGCTTTTGGAGCTCGCCATCTTCCTCTCCTGTATAAAAGGTCAAACGGTCGTAATCATAATGTTCATACCCACGAATGTAAGAACCTTCATACCGGGAAATCATCGGATGATCTTGACTTCCTTCCACATCTTTTTCGGCCAGAGCAACGGAGGAAACAGCAAGGGTAAAAAGGAAAATTAATGCAGCAAAAAACAAAACATTTTTTTTAAACATGATAGACTTCCTCATCGCTAAAATTAATCGTTCGGGGGTTTTTAGTTGACCGAATCTGCAATTTTGGAAAGCGGAACATTCTCTGCCAGAGAAATAATATCGGCTTCATTGTCAAAGGATGCTGTATCAATGACGACTAATGTTTTTTCCTGAGCCAAAATCAGCAGATTGCTTTCCCCCCCCTTCTTGTTTAGCTCCAGAACCGCTTTGTGCCCTGCAATGTCCAGCGTTTTTATATTTTTCTCAGGGGTTCCCATGTTGAATTGCTGCATGGTTTCAAATTTTCTGATTCCCGGGGCGTTTGAACCGGTGACAATGGAAAGGCGGATATTATTCCCCTCTGCATCGGAATATTTCTGTCTGAGCAAGGACCAGGACTGCCCGCTTTTTTCCATGTTCATGCCTGAGGGGTCGCCATGTTTCTCTATCCCGCCGATACTTTCAGGTAGTAGGGGAATCCAGTTTTTGTAGTCAAAGGCATTTGCAGCGGTAGATACGATGATTAAACTTATGGCGATCATAAAAATTGTAATATATTTATGCATTTGGGACCTCCTTCTTGATTTGCTTTGGCAGATATTTACAGATTAAAAAGGTGAGCCAGAAGTTAAAAAATAGCAGAGCCATTTAAAAGGTGTCAAATTTTTTCGGGTTACAAATTCATGAGGTTTACCTGTCTTCTTAGAAAAGGATTGTGAGACGACAGCCCTGCTACACGATACAAGAGCAATTTTTTTCTTTTCTGTTGCCCCATGCGGCTATCAAGCTTCAGTAAGGCGGGCACTTGCGCCGTTACATACAGTCAAACAGAAAAGACAGTAATCCGGGGCTCTATCCCTCTGAAGGGTCGCCCCAACATATGGTATGTGAGGTTCAATAAGTATAGCTGCCGGTCCCTTTCTAGATTCTTCGCCAATAAGCCGAAAATATTAGTTAAGAACTGATCTTTATTCACCAATAGTCATGTTAAGCGTAATAGTAATAGTTTATAGTACCAAAAAATTTCAAGTAGAAAACAAAATTCGGAGCAGTCTGAATAACCATTTTTGCTTTGATCGTTGGTGTATTGATTTTCACGCCTTTGCTGCTGCACGCGCAAAACCCGGACGACCTGTTATTTGATCCGGAAAAAGACCCTTTCGGGGTCAAGCCGGGCGAGATCCATACCGTACTTGGCGACGATGAATTGGATATCAGTCGGGCCGGGGCGTGGGATTACTGGGACATTAATTCCTGTGTGGCAACTGCCGGGAATTTTTTTGACAAAAGAAAAGATACCGTTATCCAGGCGGCGCTTGTGGAGGAAACCACTGAGTTGCAGCTCTATGTAGGGGGGACGATTCGACCTGTGGACGTTATTCGATTTACAACAAGGAAGACGACGCGGATAGGTGGATTCATGATGAAAGACATTCATGCAGGACTCTATCTAAGCATTATATCGATTTTAATTTCAAATATTGATGGCTTCGTAAAAAGTCCAATATCTGTGTTGCGCTGCATTCCTCGGAATTTGCGCGCCTTGATCTTGAACTTTTTTCTTTGCCATCTTAAAATCGACTTCCAAGGAACTCGACAATATTTAATATTATCTTAGAAGCTTCCGCTGCTGTCATTCCGAGAAACGAAAGTGACGAGGAATCTTGATTGTTAAAGATTTCTCGCTACCGCTCGAAATGACAATGCGGACGCT
>DATFIL010000537.1:0-2673 GCA_035270145.1 Desulfobacter sp.
TCTACTTCTTCCGGGTTGATGCATTTCAGCGAGCAGGTGTCCATATTTGTCAGTCGATTTTTAAAGCGGTTTGAATTGGGGTGTCTAAAAAAGCCTTTTTGCTTTATTTCTTATTCTGAATTTTGCCCGGCAAGTTAAATACTCATTGCCATAAACTTAACATTCAGTATTTTACCACGAAGTTCACGAAGGACACGAAGAGCAAAACCTTTGGATATAATCATCCTTCGTGCCCTTCGTGCTCTTCGTGGTAAAAATTTATGTGCCCAAAAATCGGGAAAGACTTTTTGCCGTTTTTAGACACACCAAGTTTGAATAGCTAATTTAATACTCGACCATCGAGTAATACGTGTATCTGCTCCATAAGTACAACAAACACTTGCTTTTCACAAGACGTTCTTTTCTGGATTTATTTTTTCCAAACCTCTTACTCGATCATCGAGTCTTAACAAATCTGGACTAAACCGGATTAAAAAGTATTGTCAGGAATCATCGTTATTGAAATCAAGATTGCACTTATCGTTAAGCCGTGTAAGGATAAAAGATATCCAAGGCCCTTTTTCAAAAAACCGAGTAGATTGTGAGACTTCGGCTATATTGCGAATGGGGCTGGTTTATATTGTGCTTTTAGTTAATCATAGAATTTAATTTTGATCACAAACAAAAGGGAGTTGAGACATGAAAACGGTTTTAATCACCGGTGCCTCCGGATTTGTGGGGCAGGCCCTTGCACAAAAATATCTGGATGCGGGCTGGCAGGTAAACGGACTCGGCACGTCGCGAAACAATCCTATGGCTGATGCGAATGATAATTTTTTCTGGACCAGTGCGGATACCTCTCTGGCGGGGGACTGGCAGGATCTTGTGGCGCAATCGGATGTTATTGTCAACTTGGCAGGACGAAATATTTTTAAACGCTGGACAAAGGAATATAAAAAAGCCATTTATAATTCCAGAATTCAAACCACCAAAAATTTAGTGGATGCCATGCCCGGCAACTTTCATGGACAGTTGATTAATGCTTCAGCAGCAGGGGCTTACGGTGACCGGGGTGAAACCCCTTTGTTTGAAACACAACCGTACGGCACAGGATTTTTGGCCCACGTGTGCCGGGACTGGGAAGCGCAGGCCCAAAGAGCCGCATCAAAGGGGGCAACGGTGGCAATCATGAGATTCGGGGTGGTGCTTGGTTCAGGAGGAGGGGCACTTGCCGTGATGTCTCGGGCCTTCAGGATGTTTGCGGGTGGGCCTCTGGGATCGGGGAATCAGTGGTTTCCATGGATTCATCTGGATGATCTGGTCCGGGGCGTCTTTTTTTTAATGGAACACAATGCCCAGGGAATCTATAATTTCACAGGCTCGGTCCCCATCCGACAAAAAGAGTTTGCCAAAGAATTGGGCCGGGTATTGCACCGCCCGGCCTTCATGCCGGCCCCGGCTTTTTTTATTAAACTTTTTATGGGGCAGCTTGGGGCATCGTTTCTTTGCAGTCAGAAAGCGCTTCCTGCTGCTCTGGAAACAGCCGGGTTTCGGTTTAAATATAACACGGCTTCCAGCGCGTTGACACAAATTTTTAAATCATGAAATAGTAGATAACGGCTTTGATCAAAACACCCGGTAGACAGACCGTTTGGCTGGTGTCCGGGTGTTTTGCGTATTTTCACTTTTAGGGCAATAATTTTTTTTGCAACCCTAATTTTAAACAGGTTCTAACAGTTCTTTTAATCCTTAAAAACCAGTTTTCCGCCGATGTGTCCGGACACGCCGGCTGCGGCAAGCATCAACAGATTAATCATGACAAATATCCAGGCACCGGGAGATACCAACACCTCCGGATTGACCAGATACCAAATAATTGAGGCAATGCAACAGATCGCGGTTACCGTTGCCGCGGCGATTTTTATTTTAAAAATGGTTGTTAATGCTTGATTGTATTTGTTTTTCCATTCCAGAAAGCCTGTCAATCCAACCATAGGCAGGGAAATGATAACAAATACCAGATTGATAAATCCAGCTTTCACCAGCAGATCCGAACCGGAAAACCAACCGAGAACGAACAGGACTACGGCCACTGGGATGACGCCGTTGGGCAGGTGAACTGAAATTGGATGAGCATGGTATTTAAGCATCAGATCAGCCGCCTTTTTCAAGTAGACAGCGGCCTTTTCCCGGTAGACAGCCGCACGGCCTTCTTTTTCTAAAGGTGGTGTACCCGGTGTCTCGGTTTTGTTTTCATTGGCCGCCGGCTCAGCCTCAGGTGTATCAATGGTTGATTCCTCTTCAAGAAGCACAAACTTACTTGCGGGAACACCGCACACCGGACATTTTTCAGGGGGTTCGTCTCCTGTATGAATGTATTTGCATACAGTACATTGCCATCTTTTCATTAATTTTCTCCTTAACGTTTTGGTGACTATCTATATATCTAAATACCCAATGGATCGCCACAGGCAAACCGGGGTTCATGCAACGGGATAAGAATGTCCGCCTCTTTTTTTACCTGCACCATGATATCATAGGCCGAATAGGCATCCACATGGGTGCCCGGCGGGATAACGTCCATTTCCATGCCTTTGATTTCCGGCGGGGGGTTGTAGTTTTCTTCAATGATGCAGAAGCCGGTGATGGCTGCTTTGCCTTTGGGGGTATCAATGAAAACGGTCAAGCCCCCTT
>DATFIL010000538.1:0-5249 GCA_035270145.1 Desulfobacter sp.
TCGTTGGATGAACCACTGAAAGCACGGAAGAACACGGAAAATAGTTTGATTACTGATTAAATTTGGCAGTCACCAATTTTCAGTGCTTTCCGTGTTTTCAGTGGTTATAAGGGAAGGGGCCCTAAAAAAAGATCGGGCAATCGTTTTACTCGATGATCGATTCAAAAAGCTTGGATAGTATTTGTTCCGCTTCTTCAGACAGTCCTTCCCCGGCTTTGGCAATATCCAGGGTATGGGTGCCCAGTAGACGGTAAAGTGCTGAAAATTCAGGTGTTTTTTCGTCAATGTCAGCCAGGTGGCGGGATACTGTTTCATGATCCCCCCGGACCACAGGGCCTGTCAGGGCGCGGGTGCAGCCCTTGGACCCGATATTGGAAAAGGTACCCTGGATCAAGGGCGACAAAATTTCAAATGCCACATCTTCCCGAAGCCCGGTTTCCATTAAAAGGGTCAGGGCAAACCGCACCAGGGTCACAAGGTAGTTGGACGCAACCACAGCCGAGGCATGGTAAAGGGTTTTGGATTCCGTTGGGATGGCAAAGGCCTGAGCGCCAAGGGCTGCAGCAATGTCCTTGCCCTGGCAAACGGCATCGGGGTCTCCTTCAACAGAGATATTGATTCCTTCAAAGGGGTTTGCCTGTCCCGGTTCATAAAGGGTAAAGGACTGCAAGGGATGAATGGAGCCCACAACTGCTCCGGCCTGCTTTGCCTGGGCAAGAATTTCTGAAGAATGGGCGCCTGACAGGTGGAAAACCATGGTTTTCGGTCCCAGGGCATTTTGTTGGGCAAGATCGCCGCAAATACTCTCTATTAAGCCGTCAGGGGTGGTGATAAAAACGATGTCCCCGGCCCGGGCACACTCAGCAGCCGTATCAAACACCGTGCCGCATCCGGCTGCTGTCCTGGCGGCCTGGGCCGAGGTCTTGCTCCTGCTGAAAAAACCTGCCGGTTCATACGCTTTTTTAAACAGAAATGCAGCCAGACAGATCCCCACCCGTCCACAGCCGATCACGGAAAATCTACGTTTGGGCGTATTCATAATTATATTTTTATTTGTATTCATGTTCCTTGGCCGGAAAACTGCCATCCTGAACCTCTTTAATATATTCATTGAGCCCCTGGGCAGCTAGGGCCGCTATGTCCACGTACTTTTTCACGAATTTGGGCATAAATCCGTCATTGATACCCAGCATGTCGTGGAATACCAGAATCTGGCCGTCGCAAAAGGGACCGGCGCCAATGCCGATGGTGGGAATGGACAGGGCCTGGGTAATTTTTTCAGCAATGGCAGAGGGGATACCTTCCAGAACCACGGAAAAAGCGCCGGCAGCCTCAACATCCTTGGCGTCTTTGAGCAGACGCTCTTCATCCCGCTGCACCTTGAATCCCCCCATCTGATGTACGGACTGGGGTGTAAGGCCAATGTGGGCCTGGACAGGTATCCCCGCCTTTACCATGGCTGAAATGGCAGGACATACAGCAGCACCGCCTTCAAGTTTTACAGCTGTGGCATCGGCTTCCTTTAAAAACCGCCCGGCGTTTTCAACAGCCTTATCCAGGTTGCTCTGGTAGGACATGAAGGGCATGTCACCGACCACCAGGGCTCTTGTGCAGGCCCGGGTCACAAGTTTTGTATGATAAATCATCTCATCCATGGTCACGGGCAGGGTGGTGTTCCAACCCTGGACCGCCATGGCAACGGAATCGCCCACAAGGATAATATCGATTCCGGCACGGTCCACCATGGCGGCAAAGGGATAGTCATAGGCGGTGAGAGCAGTGATTTTTTTGCCCTCCTGTTTCATCTTCATCAGGCTGGAGGTGGTAATTTTTTTGTTCATGCGTTTCTCCTGGTTTTGGGGTTATATATTAGCTTTTGCCGAGTCAAGCCATTTTTTATACCGGGCCATTCCGGCCAGCGCCTTGACAGCACGTTCCGGCGAAGGGAAAAATACCCCCTTATAGTCAAGATCGTCATAACGGTAAAGGGTGCGGCTCAATTCATCGGTTAAAAGGCTGACTCCGACGACTGGTTTGTTGTATTTTTGTGTCATTTCAACCGTATATCGGGTGTAATCCGCCTCCTCTTTGAGAAAGTTTGCCATAAGCATGTCTGCCGCTTCCTTTGTTGTATCGGGATCAGTTTTTAAAACAGCGTTTGCCGTGGCATTAAACAGGATGCGTCTGCCGTGGATGCCCAGGTGAATAACCGCATCACACCCATCCCATTTTAAAAGTTCCTCCAGGCAAATCCTGGGTATTTCCGGGTCTCCTTCGCCCACAATATCCACAGGATTGCCATGACTCCAGAAGTCCGGCAGGCAGTTATTAAGCCGTTCAATGATTTCTTGGGACAGTTTTGGTACCCTGAGTCCGTATTCTGCACAAAGGTCTGTGGTGACTACACCCCATCCCCCGCCGAGGGTCATGATGGCCACACGTCCTCCCTTGGGCATGGGCAGGGATGAAAATACGGTGGACATATCTAAAAGCTCCATGGGTTGTTCCACCTGGATAATCCCGGCCTGGGTACAAGCTGCATTAAATACCCCTGCATCCGAGGCCATGGCCCCGGTATGGCTGGAAGCAGCCTTTTCCCCCACCTGGGTTCTTCCGCCCTTGAGCACCACCACGGGTTTGATTTTTGACAGCCGGACGGCGGATTCAAAAAATCGGCGCCCGTCTTTCACGCTTTCAATATACAGGACAACGGTACGGGTCAGGGCATCAGATTCAAGGGCCTGCATATAATCTTCAATGGTGATCATGGCTTCGTTACCTGAGCCTACAAATACCCGGATGCCGATGCCCTGCTGCTCGGCAAAGGCCAGAAGCTGGGTGCCAAGATTGCCGGACTGGGACACAAGGACGGTGGAGCCGGGAAGCGGAAGGGCATTGGCTCCGCAAATGTAAAGTGATGCATGGGGATTGCACAGGCCCATGGTGTTGGGGCCGATGACCAGGATACCGGCTTTTTCGGCTGCAGTCATGATTTCATCCTCAAGCTGTCTGCCCTGGTCCCCGACTTCCCTGAACCCACTGGTGATCAGAACCATACCTTTGACATGCTTTTTTTCCAGTGCAGGGATCAGGTCCATTACCCGGTTTGCCGGTACGGTTATCACAGCCAGGTCCACATCGCCTTCTAAGTCATCAATGGTTTTGTAAACATCCCGGCCCATAATGGTGCCGCCCTTGGGATTAATCAGAAAAATTTTGCCTTTGAACCCCCCGGCATAGGCGTTTGTGGGTAGTATATGACCCCATTTGCCCGGGACTGCAGAGGCCCCAACAAAAGCGATGCTTTTGGGATAAAAGGTGGTGTATAAACCCTTGAAATCAATTTTTTGATTCACATGGGTGTTGTCGCTTTCGGGTTTTTTAAGAATCATCAACCCGTCAACTGCTATCGGTGAGCCGTCCGGGCTGATAATCAAAGGGTTGATATCAATTTCCCGGATTCCCGGGCAGGCCATGGCCAGGTCAGACAGCCCCCGGAGCACGGATTTAAGTGCTGCGCGGTTTACAGCCGCATCCCCCCTGAATGACCCCAAAAGGGCCTGGGCTTTCAGGTTATCCAGCATGTTATCAAGGTCTGCTTCGGATAATGGGGCAAGCCGCAAAACCATGTCCTTCAAGGCTTCCGTGAGCACACCGCCCACCCCGAACATGATTACCGGGCCAAACTGGGGGTCTTTAAACATGCCTGCGGTAAACTCCCTTCGACCCTGGATCCGGGGCTGGACCAGAAAGGCTTCAAAACTTTCGCCGGCCCGGGACTTCATAGTTTGAGCCGCTTCCTTTAAACGCACCGCATTGGTGATGCCCACTTCCACCATACCGGCTTCGGTTTTATGCAGCATCTGTTTTGCAAGACCCTTGAGCACAACAGGATAACCGACAGTTTGAGCAGCCCCATGGATATCTTCAATGGATTCCAGTCGTATTTCTTCTACCACGGGTAATCCCAGTTTCTTGAAAATTTTTTTTGCCCGGTCTTCGTTCAGGCGTTCGATTCCGCTTTTGATGTAATTATTAATGGTTGCTGTGATCTCTTTGAGCTGGGTCATGCTTTCACTCCGTTGAAAATGATGTCTGAAATACCGGCAGCCGTTTTTTCTATATCCAGGGGTTTGCCGAAAATAACCTCCCCGAGACAGGCATGTTCAATGGCGCCTATAATAACTTTTCGTAAAAGATAGGGGTTTGTATCGGCTGCGATTTCACCTGAGGCAATGCCTTCCTGGATTATTTTAAGAATGGTGCGGGCATAAATGGTTACCATTTTATAGGCGCCTGAATTGAAAAAAGCCTGGGAATTTCTGACTTCAAGCAGAATAATTTTGGACAACAGGCGGTTTTCCAAATACTCTTCAAGGCTGGCAAGAATAATCAGATCAAGTTTTGCAATACTGGATGTGGCCTGGGTTATTCGGATTTTTATTTTTTCATGGAATTCCTGGAAATGGGCGTTAAGTACCTGGTAGAGTAGATCTTTTTTATCTTTAAAATATTTGTAAATCAGTCCTTCGGTGACACCGGCATTTTTGGCAATTTGGGCCGTAGTAATGGAGCTAAAATCCTTTTCCTGCATCAGTCTGGAAAAGGATGCCATGATTTTTATCCGTCCGGGGGGATCTGATTTCTCTTTACCGGTCATATAACGCAGCCTGTCTATTGTAAAAATTCACATGCAGGAAATAAGGTGAGTGATACTTACTTACAAAATTATGTTCTGTCAATGGGTTGACCTGATTTTTCAACATTTTTTTAACAAGTAGACGTTTGGTTTTGAACCTGTTTTGAACATTTTAGACGAGTCGTTGATAAAAGATAAGAACTACAGATTTTACGTCGAATTTTTAAGGAACGGGTCTTAAATAACTTGCCTATTTTGCTATACCCGGGACCCAGGTTAAATTATTTAAGATTCGTTCCTTAACAGGTTCTAAAGCGCGCTTCAGGGCGCATATTGAAATGTGTGCCCTGAAGCGCAAGGAAGAATAGGGATAAAAACGCAAAAAAATAAAGGATTTATTTTCTGGGCACTACATTTTGAGGTTTTCCTGCCAGATAGCTTTTTATGTTTTCAACGGCTATGGACATCAACCTTTTCCTTGATGCAAGCGTTGCCCAGGCAAAATGGGGCGTAATGTAACAGTTTTTAGCTGTCAGCAACGGGCAGGACTTCTCCGGGGGTTCTTTCTCAAGGACATCCATTGCAGCCCCGGCAATCCGACCTTCATTTA
>DATFIL010000539.1:0-4392 GCA_035270145.1 Desulfobacter sp.
AAGGTGACCCACTGGCCGGTAGCGGCAATGGTTTCAACCGGGTGACCTGAGATGAGCAGGGTCATGCGAAGCCGGTTGGGCGCTTGTGCAGCCCAGGCGATTTTGTACTTTTCCTTTCGAAAGCCCCGGGTCAACATCAGTTCACCTGTACCCTTGGATGTGGAAATCTGTGCATTGAACGTCTGGATGTGGTTTATAATATCTTCGGCATGGGAGTCTGTCTGTTTCCCGAATGGGTATCCAAGCAGGGCGCAACCGGGTCCTGTCAAAATGACAGTGAAAAGAAGTATGATAATAAAACCAAAGCCTGAACGCCAAATACAGCGGGGTGACCCACGCCGTAAATATCGATATGCTTTTGTCATTGTACGGGAATGTTTAAATTTTTAAGTTTTTCCTTAATTTCCCGGATCTCTTCTTTCTGATCCTGTCCGGCATTATCAAGGGCTTTTTTATACATGGCAACCGCCTTTTCCCGCTGGCCTGTTTTAAGATAGGCATCTGCCAGATGGGCGGCAATAACGGTTTCATAATTCGATAGCTCAACGGCTTTTTCAAGATAGAAAACCGCCTTGTCATAGGCCTGTTTTTTATAATAAATCCACCCCAGGCTGTCTGTGATATAGCCGTCTTCGGGTCGGATCTCAAGGGCACGCTGTACCAATTCCAGGGCCTGATCCAGGTGAATGCCCATTTCCGCATAGGTATATCCCAGGTAATTGAGGGCCGAAGCATCTTTGGGATCTATTCTTAAAATGGTTTTCATTGTTTCAATGCTTTGCTGACGCTGTCCTGCCGTATCCAGAACAGCACCAAGCTTAAACAATAACGTCGTATTTTTAGGGGTTTCTTTTAATGCACGCTGCAGCATGGTGATGGCAATGTCGTAACGGTTGTTTTCCTGGTAAAATGAGGCCAGGTAAGAGGTAATATCAATGTCTGCCGGGCTTTGCCTGTGGTGCTGTTCCAGAAATCGAATTGCCTCTACTGTGCGATTCATGTCCTTGTAAAGAAAAGCAATGCTTAAAATTGTTTTTTTATACTGGGGGTGATCGGGCGTGACTTTAAGATAATACTCAATGGCCTTGCCCGGTTTTTCTAAGCCTTCATAAGCCATCCCCAGAAAAAAATTGATGTTGGCATTCCCGGGAAGTGTTTTCCTGATCTGGGACAATATCGTAGCAGCATCCTGGTATCTATGCGCCGGGATCAGGCTTTGGGCAATCGTTCCCACCAGGTCGGAATTTTCCCTGATTTCCCGGGCAAGTAGGGCAAATATGTCGTCAGCGCTTTGGTAATCTCTGATATTATAATAGAACAGGCCAAGCTCTATCAGGGCCCTTTCATTTCCGGGGTCGAAATCGAGAATATCTTTGAGAACCGCTATAATTTCTGCCTCATTTTTTTTTTCACCCATGGCTTTATATACGTCCACCAGCCGGAACCGGGGTTCTAAAAGATCGGGTTCAAGTTCAAGGGTTCTAAAGTAAGATTCTTTGGCCGCGGCAGGTTGATCAGCTATCCGCCGGCTCTCTCCCAGGTAGAAATGGGCTACATAATAGTCCGGAAATTTGCTTACCATACGGGAAAACAGATTCATGGCTTTCAGGGTCATGCCCTCATCCATATACACTTTGCCCAGCCGTAAAAAAGTTTCTTTATCTTCGGGGGATAGCTGCAGTATACGTTCCAGCAGGATGGTCATGTCCTTTTCATCCCCTTTTTTCAGCCGGGCAAGCAGGAGTAGATTTTCCACATCATCCGGATATTTTTCCGCCAGATCTTGGGCAAGGGCCAGGGCCTGCCCTGATTTTTTTTGTTTCTGCAGACAGATGATGTATTCGCGCTGGAGGAAACTGGCGTCCGGATCCTTTGCAATGGCCATTTCCAAAGCTTTTTGTGCCTGATCGGTTTCATTTCTACTATCATGGCGCCGTGCCAAAAGGTAGTAGTAAGAAGCCTGAAAATCACTGTTCCGGCTCAACGCAACCTCCTGGTCGGCAATATTTTTGCTGACAGCTTGTTCCAGGCCGGAAGTCCCCGATTTCTTAACACAGGCTGAGATGGAAAAAAAACTTAAGACTGAAGCCAGGGCCAGAACGTACACTGTAAAGTGTTTCATGAACGGTATGCCTTTTTAAACGCTTGAAATACGACCATTACTGATCGTGGTCATACATGTCAAAATCCGGCATATCCTTTTTAAAATATGCTTTCATTTTTTTTATGATGTTGTTTTCGATCTGCCGGACCCGTTCCCTTGAAATGTTGTAGACTTCACCTATTTGCTGCAACGTTTCCGGGGATTCGGAAAAAATTCTGCGCTCAAAAATATCCAGTTCACGGTCGTTCAGATCCTTTTTAAATTGATCCACTTTGGTGTACAGGATATCTTCGATCTCTTTTTTTGCCAGGCGATCTTCGGATGAATCCGAATCAACGTTAATAAATTCAATGCGCTCGGTATTGGAATCATCTTTAAGCGGTTCATCCAGGGAAAGATCCCAGTTGGCCAGGCGCTGGTCCATATCCACCACCTCCTGTTCAGACACACCTAAGCGTTCGGATAACATCTTGGGTTTGGGATCAAACCCCTGTTCAACGAGCATCTGTTTTTCTTTTTTTAATCTGAAAAACAGCTTGCGCTGTCCCTGGGTGGTGCCGATTTTGACCATTCGCCAGTTGTCCATTATGAATTTGAGGATATATGCCTTTATCCAAAACGATGCATAATAGGAAAATTTGACATTTTTATACGGGTCAAATTTTTTTACGGCCCGGACAAGACCGATATTGCCCTCCTGGATGAGGTCAAGAAGATTCTGCATCCATATGCGTTGAAATTCCAAAGCAATCTTCACCACCAGGCGCAGATTGGAAGTGGTCATTATGTATGCGGCTTCCTGGTCGTTATCCTCCTGAATCCGCCGGCCCAATTCTATTTCCTGCTCCCGGGTTAAAAGTTTATATCGATTGATTTCATTAAGGTAACTTTGAATGGGGTCGGATTTGACCAAGGCTTTTGAGGTGCCGGCCCTGGTTTTGCCTGCAGGTACCAAAAAGTCCTTCTTGGTCAGTTTCTTGGTAACTGGGGGATTTTTTGGGTCAACAATATTTTCCATTTAGGAACCTTTAAATTTAATTAAATTAAACCTTATTATTATCATACTTTGATTGGAAGCGATATAGTTGCATATTACTAATTGGTTATCTTGATCTATACAGCCCTTGAAAAAATAGTTTTCAAGCTTATAGTTTATCGATCTTATAGTAAAATGAATCATTGTGTGATAAATTTAGCCGCAAAATTTTTAAATTAAATTGTAAGGACAGGAGGAACGCTTGAGCATTATACCCGGAACAGAATATGAAGGCCTGCCGCTGATCAGACAAGGAAAGGTCAGGGACATTTTTGATACGGGCGATGCCCTGCTCATGGTAACAACCGACCGGCTTTCCGCGTTTGACGTGGTGCTGCCCGACGTCATTCCGGACAAGGGCAAGGTGTTGAACCAGATTTCAGTGTTCTGGTTTAAACAGATGGAAAGCATTGTTAAAAACCATATCATCAGCACGGATGTAAATGATTATCCCGTGCAATTTCATAAATATAAAGACAACCTTGAGGGCCGCAGCATGCTGGTGAAAAAAGCCCGGCCCATGGCTGTGGAATGTATTGTCAGGGGCTATATTTCAGGCTCAGGCTGGAAATCCTATCAATCCGAAGGCCATGTGTGCAATATCAAACTGCCCCAGGGGCTCAAAGAGTCCGACAAGCTTGAGACGCCTTTATTTACACCGTCCACCAAGGCTGAAATCGGTGATCATGACATCAATATCGGTTTTGATGAGGCTGCAAATATTCTGGGTAAAGAGATCGCAGAAAAGCTGCGTGACCTAAGCCTTGAAATTTATAACCGGGGGGCCGCTTTTGCCTTGGAAAAAGGTATTATTATCGCAGACACAAAATTTGAGTTCGGTCTGCTTGATGGTGAAATTATCCTTATTGACGAAATCCTGACCCCGGATTCATCCAGATTCTGGCCCCTGGACGATTATACACCCGGAAGAGGGCAGAAAAGTTTTGACAAACAGACTGTCAGGGATTGGCTGACCAATTCAGGCTGGGACAAAACCCCGCCAGGTCCTAAACTGCCCCAGGACGTTATTGACAATACCAGTAAAACCTACAAGGAAATTTTTACCCGGCTGACCGGAAAAACCATCTGATCCATGACAGCTATAACATTGACTGATATCCCCGTGTCTGAGATCGACCTTGCGGACACTGGGTTTCGCATTACAAGTCCCTGTCATGATATTGAACATCTATCGGCATCCATCTGCCAATATGGCATCATGGTTGCGCCCTTGGTGTTGTACTGACAGGAT
>DATFIL010000540.1:0-3175 GCA_035270145.1 Desulfobacter sp.
CACAATAACTCGTTAAAATTAAATGGCATAGTTATAAATCAGAGTCCATATTTGGCCCAATAAGCATCTTTTGGCCCTCAAAAACGAAATTTTAGTCATGAAAAAATTGACAAATGGACTGCGAACTTGGCTGTGGTAAGCAAGGTTTTTGTTGAGAACGTACAGACGGCGATGGATGCATCTGCAATGGGGCGCAAGCCTCATAAAAGGGGGGAGAATCCCATCAACTAAGAAAAATACAGCACCCCTTATATTGATGATTTTAAGGGTAAAAAGAGCGAAATAGATACTGAAAATGTCTTTAGAGGACATTTAACAGGAGTTTCGGGGATAAGCGGCAAAAAAGGCCGCATATTGCCGGGTGGCGGGCCTTTATGCCGACACGGGCTGTAAGACCCCACCGGCGTCCACCCGGTGACTGAACGCGGATAGGACTTCAGCTTGGGTCTTACTGGGCGTCTCCATTCGCCGGGTAGGTTTACGATCCTTGTTTCTAAGGGTCAATACATAGTGCAAATCCCGCATGTCATCCATGACGTCTTCGGCGGTCCGATGGATGCCATGGGCGGCCAGCTTAATCTCGATGCGACGAAGATATACCATCGCAGCGACACATGTAAACAAATGACACCGGATTTTGCTGTCCGTCCAGTGCCGGACCGGACGGATACCGACTGTATCCTCATGATTGCTGACACGGAACCGGTTTTCAACCTGCCAGCGATCGATGCTTGCTTCCACGATTTCCCGGGTACTCCAGTCGATGTTGTCTGTAATGATGATGTTTTTTCCGAGCATGGCTTCTTTCCGGTTCACCTGGTACGGATCTTTGCGGAAGCTCATTTTCAGGCCGTCTTCTGTTTGCTCGAATGCCAGCTGATAAAATTCCGGTGATATGTGCAGCTGATGGCAGCGCCGCATATACCGCTCTTTTATGACTTCCGGATCCCGCCATTGGGGTGCGTTTGCTTTGACCTTTGCGCGCATGGAAAGCAGCTCATTGCGGAGTGTCTCCAGCTTGCTTTCGAAGGTATACCCCTGCTTTCTGGTAGTTCTCGGGTTGTAGGTGATAATTACAGCTCGCTCTTTGCCCCAGTATTCACCTTTGGTCCGATATGCAAGCAGACAGTCCTCTTCCTGGCCGCAAGCCTTCAGTTGACGGTTCTTTTCCATGTCAACGGGCTCAAAATGATCCAGGTTAACCGTTGCTAAATCCTGGGCAAAATAAGTGGAATACGTTGTAATGAAGTGGATCCTGGAGTGTTCATCAATCCAGGAGAAGTTATCTTCCGAGTTCATGCCCTTGTCAATCACGACGGTAAGCCGCTGCTTGGTGTCGTAAAGCCCGCATACGATGCCGAACATCTCATCCATTATGGCTTCAAAGTGCCGACTGTCGTGGAGATTGCCCGGATATACGCTATAATACAAGGGAAGTTGTGATCCTCTGGCCACCAAAAGCCCAAGTCCGATCTGGCGCAAGTAATGCCTTCCGGCTTTGTTCTTTCCCCGGCGGGCAAGCTCGGAAGGAGTATGGGTGGCCATGAAGGTGTAATAGTTGGTGGTATCAAATAACAAGCAATCCGCCTGCGGCGATTCAATCTCCCAGAGGCGCTGGAAAAAAGCATGAGTAATTTTCCGGAGCGTACTTTCGTCAACCCGGTCCCATTTTTCCCAGTATCGCTTGCTGGTAAGCTCATTGAGGTCCACTGGCCGGATATGCTGGATTGCGGTGTGTCCATACCATTTTGCAAGCTGGTTTTTGCTCACCGCTTCCACCATCCGGTTCCAGATGCAGTAAAGGAAGTATTCGCCCATGCCGGGACCGGATTCCCGGTCGGCCCGGCGAATATGCTCATCAATGATGCCGGCAATATCAAAGTCCTGATCGATCTGCTGCGCAAGCCAGAGAGCGCCGAACTCTTCGACCTTGAGCGTATGGACTTCCGTATCCTGACCACTGGCCAGCTCAGCAACCCGATCCGGAGAGCCGATGTAGGTCTGGGAAATCACTTTAGGCTTGCCATCGACACGGGCAATTTCTCGGACATACAAGTAGGGTCTTCCCTTTTTCTTTTTGATGTGGAAATGAGCCATGCCCCCACAATATATGGCAGGGTCTTACATGTCAAGCATAAAATGCATGAAAAGCTTAAAAAATCTGATTTTTTGGGCATGGCCACGACATATTAAGAGGGGTCTTACAAGGACGGGCGCCAAAGACGCGCTCCATTATTGGAATTTGGGAGTTTTGAGGGGTTCATCTCTGAAACTCCTGTCTGACAGTCTCAGGGGTCCACCACCCATTTTCAATTCGTTTTTTCAAATCCTCGTTTGTAATCAAACAATTTGTTTGTTTTCTAATTTTTGAAAGGTATTGGGCGTCTTCATCTAAGTTCTCAAACCGCCTGATAATATCTTCTACCGGCCCGACTTCCACTCCGATCCATTTTCTTTTTTTGATCTCTGCCACCGCATAAGTGGTGCCGGATCCGCCAAAAGGGTCAAAAACGACATCACCCCTGTCTGAAGCCATTTCAATAATCCGATCCATCAGCTTGACTGAAAGTTCGTTAGAACCGTTTCTTTTTTTGTACTTTTTGTGGCGAACCGGCGGAATGTCTGACCATACATCTGTTAAATTAATGCCTTCAGGATTCATTTTGTTTTTATAGCCGCCATAATCCTTGATATCTCCCCTGCAATGCGGACAAAGATCCATCGGAAGGCGGTCCGGATGAAAAACATTTGGCTTCTCCCCCTTACAATAATACAGCAGGGAGTAATGGGAGGGGTAAAGCCTGCCCCGGATAGGCAGGGAATATTTAATGTTCACGCTGATCCAGTGCCGGAAAGTCAGTCTCCTGTTTAAATATTCAGCCAAATAAGAATTCCATTTCGGGAGATTCCATAAAAAAAGACTGCCTCCGTATTTTAAAATACGAACGCACTCATCAAGCCATTTTTCACACCATTTCAGATACTGTTCGGCTTTTAAATTATCGTCTATTTTGGATGGATATAATTTATTGAGATTAAATGGCGGATCAGCAAATACAAGATCTGCGGAATCACTTTCCATCTGGGGCATCAACTCCAGGCAATCGCCTTGATACAAACTTCCGAGCTCCGTTTCCAATACTTTGGAAGGGTCAGGTTTCAAGTCTTCATCTTT
>DATFIL010000541.1:0-2570 GCA_035270145.1 Desulfobacter sp.
GAAGTGTTTTCCCGTTTTGACAAGGAACCGATTGCCGCCGCTTCCCTGTCCCAGGTACACCAGGCGGTCCTTCTCCGGGAGGAAGCGTTTGTCGCCGTAAAAGTGCAGCGTCCGGACATTGAAAAAACAATAAAGCTCGACTTGGACATCCTCGAGGGCATCGCCGAATTTCTGGATCAGCAGTTTGAGGATCTGCAGACCTATGATTTGCCTGAATTGGTTCGCGTGACCCGCCGAAACATGATCAAAGAACTTGATTTTACACAAGAGCGAAACAATATGGAAATTGCCCGTTCCTATATTTCCGAGAAAAGCTATGTCATTCCTGTTACCTATGAACAATACTCTAATGACAAGATCCTGGTCATGGAATTGATCCGGGGCAAAAACTTCAAAGGACTATGTTCGTCGTCGGGATGGGACCGGGAGCGGATTGCGTTAAAAGGACTTAAGGCGGGGGTCAAACAGATACTTGACGACGGTTTTTTTCACGCCGATCCCCATCCCGGCAATCTGCTGATCACCGAAGATATGAACCTGTGTATTATTGACTGGGGATTAGTTGGCCGACTTACAGAAAAAGACCGATTTCAGCTGATTTCACTGCTCAAAGCGTTTGTGGAAAAGGACAGCGAAACATTGGTGCGTCTTTTTTTGGAAATCTGCCGGACCAGCGGTCGTAGCGTTGATACGGGAAGAATTGAACGGGAACTCATGGAAATTCTGGACAATTACCATGCCGTACCCATCAAAAATATCAATGTGGGCCAGTTCCTGATGAGCGTGACCGCTTTGATGAGAGCGCATCACCTGGGCATACCGTCCAATCTGAGTCTCATGTTCAAAGCCCTGCTGACGGCCGAGGGCTCGGCCCGGCTGGTCTATCCTGAACTTGATATTGTTTCCGAAATCGGCGACTATGTCCACAGCCTGGTAAAAAAACGGTATCGGCCGGAGGTGATATGGCGGAGCGTACGCAATTCATTGGCGTCTCTCTGGTATTCCCAGCGGCAGATACCGGAGCAGCTGGGGCGGGTGGTCGGTAGACTCGAGCAGGGCAAGCTGGGATTCAATTTTCGCATGGAAAAGTTAGAACAGTTGGCCGAAAGCCTGGAGAGTGCTTCAAACCGATTGACAGCGGGCATCATCACTGGAGCCATCATCATGGGATCATCCATGATCATCACAACCGGAGTCGGCCCGTTTCTTTTCGGTTTTCCCGCACTCGGGGTCATCGGTTATCTCGTATCCGTGGTGCTGGGGTTGTGGCTGATTTATACCATACTCAAAACCAGACCGCATTAGACTGGAAAAAATAAAAAAAAATAATGAGAAAGGAAGTGTTATGCCTGAATATGATGTGATAATAATCGGTTCTGGAACTGCCGGACAGACGGCTGCGTATCAATTGAGGGGTGCGGGTTTTAAAATAGGGCTGGTGGAACACAGCGCGAAACCCGGTGGCACATGCGCCTTGTGGGGGTGTCAAGCTAAAAAATATTTCTACGAAGGCGCTGAAACCGTTGCCCGATCCAGGCATATGGAAAATATGGGTATCAAAACGCCTGCACAGGGGGATTGGGGTCAGCTTCTCGATGCCAAAAATAGATTTACACAAAAAGTCCCTGAAAATACAGTTACCGGGCTTGAAAGGAAAGGGATTGATTTCATCAGAGGGCATGCACGGTTCACTGGAGAAAAAAGTCTGTCCGTGGCGGGTACCAATTATACGATGACCAACGCGATTGTGGCAACAGGTGCTGCACCTGCATCGTTACCCATTCCAGGTATGGAACTGGCATTGGACAACCAAGGCTTTCTGGAACTGGAAAAGCTGCCCCGCAGAATTCTTTTTGTGGGAGGTGGTTTTATTTCGTTTGAATTTGCTCATTTTGCAGCCCGGCTTGGCCCATCACCAGGCAGCAGCTGCGTCATATTGGAAGCCGGGCCCCGGCCCCTTGGCCCATTTGATGGAGAGATGGTCTCCTTGTTAACCGAGGCATCGGCCCGGGAAAATATTACAGTCCATTGTCAGGTGGAAATTACCGGTATAGAAAAAAAAGATTCGGAAGAAATGCGTGTTCACACTGCCAATAACGGTGTTTTTGACACTGATCTTGTGGTTCATGGTGCCGGCCGTTCTCCGGTGATTGATGATCTCGACCTTGAAAAAGCCGGCGTTACATATTCAAAAAAAGGAATTTCAGTTGACCGTTTCATGACTACCAGCAACCCCCGGATTTATGCCGTCGGAGATTGTGCGGATACGATTCAGCTGGCCCGGGTAGCCGATGCCGAAGCGGGTGCGGCGGCTCAAAATATCCAAAAACGGCGCAGCGGGATGGAAGCAAGCGCCACTGTGGCGTATTCATCCGTTCCAGCACTTCTGTTTACCTATCCCCAGTACGGTATGGTCGGTGAAACTGAAAACAAACTGGAGAAAAACGGCATTTCATATAGGAAAAGCCAAAGCATGGGGCTGGAATGGCCCACATACAAACGGGTTGGATTAACATCTGCCGCCTACAAAATACTGGTCGGGGATCAGGGACGGATTCTGGGCGCACATA
>DATFIL010000542.1:0-2159 GCA_035270145.1 Desulfobacter sp.
CAGTGAAACAGGGCTGGCGCATATTGCCCGCAAGATTGATCTGGGTCGCTTTATTAAGCTGGGTAAGGGGGAATCTCTTTCAGGCGGCAGAGACAAAAACTCTATTCTGTCAGATAGCTTTGAGGCGGTGGTTGCAGCGGTTTACCTGGATGCCGGATTTGACAGGGCACAACACATGGTGAACCGTCTTTTTAAAAAACCCGTGCAGCAGATTCTGGCCTCATCCGATTTCATTGATTATAAAAGTGGTCTCCAGGAATTTACCCAGGAGCATTTTGGCAAAACCCCGGAATATGCCCTGGCAAAAGAGAAGGGCCCTGACCATGACAAAACATTTAAAATCGCCCTGAATCTGGATACGATGTCCACCATAGGTACCGGGAAAACCAAGAAAGCCGCTGAACAGGATGCCGCCAGAAAAGCGCTGGCTATTTTTAACCAGGATTCTGATTAAGTTTTTATGTCCCCGCCCCTGGTCATTCCTTTTTTTATTCCGCACCAGGGATGCCCCCATCTATGCGTTTTCTGTAACCAGCGCCTGATCGCCAGACAAACGTCAAAAAAGCAGACGCTTGACAGTGAGGCTCAGCGTTTGTCTGATGTTATCCATACCTATCTTAAATTTAAAAAAAATCGGGACCAGGTAGAACTGGCCTTTTTCGGCGGTAATTTTCTGGGCCTGGAAACATCCAGGCTACTTGCACTGCTTAAGGCCGTGCAGCCATGGATCCGGCAGGGACAGATCCATAGCATTCGTTGTTCCACACGTCCGGATACCGTAACGTCCCGGATTCTGGATCTTGCCCGGCCCTTTGGGCTTGAAACCGTAGAACTCGGGGTCCAGTCCATGGATGATCGTGTGCTTACCCTGGCCGAAAGGGGACACACCCGTGAGGATACCCGAAACGCCCTGGCCCGGCTTAAAAATAATGGCCTTAAAACCGGGGTGCAGGTAATGGTTGGACTGCCTGGTGATGATGATTTGGGTGCCGTACGTACAGCCGAAGCGCTGGCGGAACTTAAGCCGGATCTTGCCAGGATCTATCCGCTTCTGGTGCTGGAGGGCGCCAGACTTGCCCAATGGTACCGGTCTGGAAGATATGTGCCGTTAAGTCTTAAACAGGCTGTTGCTCAGACCAAAAAAATGGTCACAATTTTCAGGGGTGCCGGGGTATCAGTGGCACGTATAGGGCTGCAGGCCACAGAGATGATGGATGATGCCGACCGGATGATTGCAGGCCCATGGCATCCGGCCTTTGGTCATCTGGTTTTATCCGCGCTTATGTTTGACCGGGCCTGTGAACAGATTGACAGGGTACTAACTGGGCCGGCAGACCGGAAAGCAATTGAACCATCAGATGAAAAACGGCGTGTTGTGCTCCAGGTGCACCCAAGGTCTTTGTCCCGCCTCCAGGGCAACCGGAAAACCAATCTTGACCGGCTGGCCCAAACATACCCGGGGGTCTCTTTTATCATTGAACGGGTTGAAACCCTGGATACGGATCAGGTTCATGCCCACATCTTAGTATAATTCAATATTTGTTCCACATGAAACATTTCGAAGATCTACTTGAATTCTGATAAAAAAATGACAGATAACACAACAATCAGATGTTTTATCGCAATTGTTCTTGACGAGCGTACGAAGCGTCAGCTGAGCCGGGTTCAGGCAGCCATCCGTTCCACCGGCATTCATGCAGGATGGCCGTCTGCTCAAAATTTTCATCTGACCCTTAAATTTCTCGGGAATATTTCAGCGCAGACACTACCCTGTATTAAAACGAAGTTATCTGAAGCAGTGGCAGAGAAGGCCCGTTTTAAGATTACATTTAACCGGCTTGGCGTTTTTCCAAATGCACGCCATCCTAAAGTCATCTGGATTGGGCCGGATAGGATAAATCCAGAAATAGTCGCTTTGCAGCGGGACATTGATTCAAACCTGAATAGATGCCACCCCTTTGTTAAAGAGAAAAAATTCTCACCACACATCACCTTATCCCGGGTACGCCACTATGCAAAACCAGGCACATTAAACAAAGCCCTTGACGTTAAAACCGGCGCCATCGAAATTCCGGTAAATCAGGTCCATCTGATCGAAAGCCGGCTTTATTCCTCCGGGGCTGTCCACTCGTCTTTATTCTGTGCCGATTTGAAATCTT
>DATFIL010000543.1:0-3268 GCA_035270145.1 Desulfobacter sp.
AATCCCCGGGGTTCTTTTCCTTTAATCCTGGAAGGATTGGGGAATATGCTGCAGTTAAGGCCTGAGAGGGGGAAACGGCTAAGGATGGCCAGGCCATATTGGCCGTTGCTTTGTTTCATGAGCGGATGGAAATAGTAGGTCATCTTCAGGTGCTGGGCCAGAAAATCGGCCTGATGGATATATCCGGTTCTTTTGCAATTCACATCGACCTCTTGCAGGGCCACAATATCCGGTGCCATCCGGGACAACAGATCAAGGGTGCGTTCAGGACTGCTGCGGCCGCTGAAACTTTTGCAGCTGTGAATATTGAAGCTGACGATCCTGAACTCAAAGGGATTGATTTCCATCTGACTTGAGGCTTTGGGTTGCTTTAAATCTTGGAAATGGGTCTGTACGACCTGCCTGAGATCTTCTGCCCGAAAAGTCACTTTTTTATCCGTCAGCATGTTGGAAGGAATCAACAGAAACGGATGGGTTTCATTTTTACCGGGTCCACCGTGGGCACCGGTTTCGGTGTTGAATGAAAGTGATCTTTTATGCTGCTGCCATCCGGATATGACCAGGTCTCCGGCGTTCTGGTGAGTGCAGATGCGTTTTAGGTCCGAAATAACCCGGTCCCGGTGGGGATGCTGTTTACCCAGAATTCGTTCCACGCCGTCTGATAACCTGAAAAGCCCGGAATGGTCACATGCATAGGTTTCCTGCCTGTCCTGAAAAAAAACCAGAGGAATGGCGGCTGAAACGACCAGTTCCCGTGCGGCTGCTTTCAGGTCTTTTTTTAAAATCTGCCGGGGCAGGTAGATGTGCCCCAAAGGACCCATGGTGGTGATTCTGATTTCATCTGCACGGATCGTTCTGCTGGGTTCGTCCCTATTCTGTGCTCCCTGGCTTTTAAGAAAAAAAGACCGGATATTTTTATAGAGCTTTTCCAGAGAGATATCCGTTTCCTGGTCTACAGAAAAGAAATGATCCGGATAGAGGCGTTGGAAAACCTTGCGAATGGCCTTTTTTACACTCACACCGTTTATGCTTTCATAATCGTCCACACGTTCCTGTCCATGATCGGAATAGATGATAATTTCATAGGTCCGGCATTGGGATGCTTGACTGCTTTTATGAATGTCTCTGATTGCATTGTCAATTCCCTTGAGGCTCCAGTGGGCAAATGCCGAGTCCGGTCCTCGTCTGTGGGACTGCTCGTCATATCCAAGAAAATTGGCACACACAACCGGTATGCCGCGGCCGACATCGAGCTTGAGGCGGAACCGGACAAGTTCGCGCAGAATAATACAGACCAGCACCCGGGACGGAATAAAAGTGAATTCCTTGATCAGACTTTGCCTGGAAAATATGCCTTTAAAAAAATCAAAAATGGCCAGACCGAACTCTATTAACGTGTAGGTGATGATTTTTATCAATTCAGCAGTGTGCAGCAGCAGCAAAATAAGCAGTTTGGCGGGATTCAGTGTGTTGATAAGAGAATCCAGGTCCATGGTTTCTGTGCAGTACCTGGCTTCATTTGCTCCCCCGGTAAAGAGCATGGCATATGCGCTGCCGCCTGATAAAAGCGGCTGTCCACGGGTGGTAAGTTCCTTGGCCAGCTGGTTGGCGGACTCGGGTTTGTAGCAGACATGGTGGCGGTTTGTCCGGCGATCGATGAATTCAAAAGCGGGCACAAAGGATTTAAGTCCGTACAGCAGCTCGGCCTGGTATGCCGGCGTGGAAGAGGGCAGTCCTGAATATCCTGACTTAAGGGTATGTTTTTTTTTATTCAGCAGGTGTTTTAAATGAGGCATACGGTTTTTATCCAGAGCTGTCTGGAATTGGCGGTATGAAAGGCCGTCGATCTGGATCAGTATAAGTCCCGTATCCCCAGGGCTTTCCCTGCAGACAGGCAAATTCAAAAGACGGGAAAACCAATGGTTCCGCGAAAGCAGTTTGAAAAATCCCCGAAGCGTTTTGTTATTTTTATTTTCAAAAAACATCTGCATTTTGTTTAATCATTCAGGGTGTCGATAAGGGTTTTGGTTTTTTCCACCATAAGGTCCCATTCTGCTTCTAAACTCAAAAGGATTGAGTTCCATGCGTCTGTCCTTTGCTCGTGGTTTTCTCCTTGGACAGATAATAGTTCCCTGTGCCGGGTTTCCAGCGTCCTGTATAGCTGTATCAATTTTTCAGCGGATTTTTTTCTACTGAAATGTTCAGCCGTTTCCACGGCGCCGTTGCGCCAGCGTTTCAGCTTTTCGGGATGGGCCATTGTTGTTTCAATCTGCCTGGAAAAATCATCCGGGGTCGTGTCCTTGGGCATCAGGATGCCGTTGTGTTCATGATTTATGACATCTCTTACGCCCGGACCGTCAAGCGCAATCACAGGCACACCGGCTGCCATGGCTTCCGTGAGCACCATCCCCTGGGTTTCCGAAAAAGAACTGAAAATAAAAAGGTCCATGGCATGATAAGCGTCGGAAAGGGATTTTCCTTTGAGATTGCCGGTAAAAACCAGGCGGTCTTCTACATGATATGTATTAAAAATGGTTTGGATCTTTTCACGAATCGGACCCTCTCCAACCACCAGAAAAACACTGTCCGGTCTGCTTTTTATAACACCCGCCGCAGCCTGCGCCAGAAACTCAAGGTTTTTTTCGGCAGCCAGGCGGCCCAAATGTCCGATCACAAAAGTCTTTTTTGAAATATTGTGAGCATTTCTGAATTCATTGCCGTTTCCGCTGGAAAAAAACGGTATGTCCACACCGGTGGGAATGACAGAGATTGGCTTGTCCACGCCCCGCGTCCTGAGAAGGTCTGAGAGACTTTTGCTGGGGGCAATGATATGATCGCACAGGCCGGCATATTGGGTTGAGATATTGGCGGCAAACTGCTGTATGGCTTGAACATCCATGTTCAGATGGTGGGTGTATGCTTCATACCGTGTATGGTGGGTGAATACCAATGGCAGTAACCGTTGCCGGGCGGCACGAAACGCACTGTCTCCCATCAGGTAGGGGTGGTGGCTGTGAATGATGTCCGGTTTGAATTTTTCTATGGTTTCAGACACATAAAACGGAATCGGCAGCCTTAAGGAAAAATCACTGCCGCTCATTTCCGTAATGGCGGGTACCCGGATGATATCTTCTTCTGAGGTGTCGTGGGATTCGCAGTCCGGAAAAACCGGTGCCACGATCAGCACGCTGTGACCGGCAGCTCTAAGGTCTGAAACAAACGTGTGGATTGATCTGGCCACGCCGCCGACATGCGGCAGGTAGGTGTT
>DATFIL010000544.1:0-11666 GCA_035270145.1 Desulfobacter sp.
AGTTTGTTCACCCCCTGGATCAGGGTATAAGGGGCCGGCACCACGGCATGAAAGTGCATGTAATAGTGCAATGCCCTGGGCGAAATCTCTTTTTCGATTCCGTCTGCTTCAAGCAGGGCCGGCAAAGAGGAGGCAAAAACAAGGCGGCGGTCTGTTTTATGATAATATAACGGTTTTATGCCCAGCCGGTCTCTGGCCATAAATACCGTGTTGTTGCGCTGGTCATAGATGACAAATGCAAACATGCCGTTAAATTTTTCCACACAGGATTCGCCCCAGCAGTGATAAGCTTTAAGGATCGTTTCCGTATCCCCTGTGGATGAAAACGAGTATCCTGCTTGTATCAGACGTTCACGAAGCGCTTTGTAGTTGTAAATAGCGCCGTTGAATACCAGAACCAGGCCTAAATTTTCATCTACAAAAGGCTGGTTGGAGGCATCAGAAAGATCAATAATTTTCAAACGCCGGTGACCAAATCCGATCGCCCCCTCTCTGTATATGGCCCCATGCTCCGGGCCCCGCCGGACCATTTTATTATTCATTCTTGCAATTGTTTCATTGTTTGCGGCCGTACCGTCAAACACAATTTCACCACAAATACCACACATAAAGAATCATCCGTTCATGATAGATATAAAATTAAAAAAACAGTTATGGGCTGACCAGGCCTATCGACACCCAGGCTCACCCAACAATAAAATATGAAAGTAATTTAACAACGCATTGGAATTTTTATCTAAAATATCATTTGAAATATGTTGATCTCCCGTTCCCTTATTGTCAGGCAGAGGCAGAGCGCCCAGGGGAAACCAAATCTGTAAAAAAACACGCCTAATTTCTTATCGTACTCTAACTATAAAGTCAACCTAATTATTCTTTATATATCTGAAAATATAACCAAATAAAAAATCAATATATTTTATGCTGCAAATTATACTTTGTGCTCTATATATATAAAATACGAGGCCACCGCTAAAATGACATAACCTAAAAATTATGGTAAGTGACAGGATAATTTAAAAACGATTGAGCGGTGGAGCATAAAAGGATGCAACTTTATTTTATTACGAAACACTTCAAGGCCCGCAGGCTGGCCTATGACGAAAAACAGAATGTACTCTGGCTGGATCCAAACTTCAAAGAAAAATTTCTTAAAGGACACCAGGTTGGATTCAATCTGAATCTTTTAAGAGCCATCAAAGAGTACCCTGCCCTTTCCCCGAAGGTGGCGTTTAACACCACCCTTATTTATTTCACGTTGCACTTAAAAGACTTGAAAGTGGCCATCGGTGTTGATGAAGAGGGGTTAGCGTTCATGAATGAATTAAAAATCCCCGACCCCCCAAGCATTAACGGCGATCCAATTATTCAAAGACGATTGGAGTAAGCGACTATTCCGACGCCAGCCTATCCGTCCCCGGATTCAAGATGTTGCAGGTGAGCCACGACAGCCCGGATTTCACCGTAGGAATAATCATCGCCCAGTTCGTCTTTCATCTGGCTCAAATTTTTGTCAGGCGATACGACTGCCGCGATGGCTGTCTGTTTTTCTTTGTCTTGCACCAACTGATCCACAACCAGTTCGCCTTTGGCAATGAAATAACATAAGTGCCCCTGGATGGTGGTAGGCGCCAGCCCTCGTTCCTCGGCAATCTTGTCCACGGACAGACCGTCTTTAAACAGCATCAGGCTGATGTCCCGGGTGTTGACTTGGGGTGTGGCCTTATCCGTGCCTGGGGCTTTGTCACGGCCGGTTTCCGGCGCTTTCTTTGATACCTGTTCTGCAGGACGCGGCTCAGGGGATTCATCGCCTGGAATCTCTTTTTCATTACAGTACGTGTCCACCATGGCCAACAGTTCCTCACCATAGCTTTCCACGGTGGCCGGACCCACGCCTCTCAGGGCTTTGAGGCTTTTTTTCGATCGAGGCAGGCAGACGGCGATCTGAACCAGGACTTTCTGGTGGGCCACCTGGAACGCCTTGACATTTTGAGCGGCCGCGGTCCGGGTCCGCCACGCCTTTAAGGCCTGGAACATTTCAGGATGGGCAATGTCAAGTTCGGTGTAATCCGTAGTGGATGAACCGACACCCTTTTTAGAGTTATTTCCCGGCGCCTCTGCGATGGCCTGCGATGACACGGCCCGAAGATAAGTAGTTGTGGAAAACCCGTCTTTACAGGATAAAATTCCGGCCCGTTTAACACGAACTTCCCGCTTTAAATTGTCCAGGGCATTTTGCACCTGTTTGGCCAGAGCCGCATTATCGGTATCCACCGCACCTTTTTCAAGCAGACGGCCAAACACCTGATCCAGGGTATTGCCAAACCAGGCACTGGCTTTTTGCACCCGCTCCTGGATAGCGGCACTTGTTTCCGGCAAAGGGTCCTGTGCCATCAATCCTTTCAGTTGAATCTGAAATTTATCGCTCACCTGAAATACCTGGTCCCGGACCCTGGTTTCCAACTCCGCCGGTTCACCAAGCCCGGGGATGCGCAGCACATTGCGGTTGTCCTTTGCCAGGCGCAGAAAATAAAAAAACAACCGCCTGAAACTTGCGCAGTCAAAGCATTTAAGTACCAGGGTCTGCTGGCAGGCGGCCCGGGCAGACCTGAAAATCGCGGCAAGGTCCTGGTCCGGCGGCGCTGTCCGGTTCATGAAATCCACCACCACCGGATCGGTACCCAGGGCATGGGGCGGTACAGGGGCGGTGAGCACCAGCCCGTCAAGGCCGGTACAGCGGCTCAAGGCCACATAGACCTGGCCGTGGGCAAAGGCATTTTTTGCATCCACAATGGCCCGGTCAAAGGTTAACCCCTGGCTTTTGTGAATGGTGACAGCCCAGGCAAGTTTTAACGGGAACTGCTTGAATCTCCCCACCACCTCCTGCCGGATGGTTTTATCTTCCTCGTTTACCTTGTATGTGACATTTTCCCAATCCACCGGCTTAACTTCCACAACGGGGCCGTCCGTCTGATCTGATGCGCTTTCCCCGGCGGCTCTTCCGGCACTGCCCCGGCAGGCCACGGTGACGGTTTCGTTTCCCACATGGGTGACCTGCCCGATGGTGCCGTTGAAATAGACTTTATCAGGGGAGGCGTCATTGCGCAGAAACATCACCTGGGCCCCGGGTTTAAGGGTAAGTTGTTCTCCTGTGGGAAAGGCATGCGACGGGAAATCTCCGGATACCTCTGCAGCCAGGGTGTGCGCCGCCTTTCCAAGCCGGGCAAGTTTCAGATCATTGATGGATTCAGCCCGCCGATTGTGCGTGGTCAAGGTGATGTAACCCTGATCCGGGGGATCGGGCGCTACCCGCTGGTTGAGGATATCGGTACAGTGACTGTCCATGCGGTTTTCACGCACGGCATTGAGCAGGCGGATAAAATCCGGATCGCTTTGACGATAAACGGTCTCAAGCTCTATTGTGACCAGATCGGAACGGCTTAAGGCCTGGCTTGAAAAAAAATAGGGAGAAGCATAATAATTGGACAAAAGGTTCCATTCATCGGGTTTGGTCACCGGCGGCAGTTGGAACAGATCGCCGATGAGCAGCAATTGAACCCCGCCAAAGGGCCGTTCATCCCGGCGCAGCCGCCGTAACACAGCATCCAGGGCATCCAGCAGATCAGCCCGGACCATGGAAATTTCATCAATCACCAGCAGGTCAAGACCGTTGATAATCTGTTTTTTAACCTTTGAAAACCTGAAAAACCGCCGGTTGTCCTGGGGGCGATCACTTTGTCCGGGCAGAAAAGGCCCCAGCGGGATCTGGAAAAAGGAGTGCAGGGTCACGCCCCCGGCATTTACGGCGGCAACCCCTGTGGGGGCCGCAACAATAAACTGCTTGGGACAGAATTCGGATAAAGATTTCAGGAACGTAGTTTTACCGGTGCCGGCCCTGCCGGTCAGATAGATATGACACAGGGTTTCCTCGATAAAGGCCCGGGCCGCCTGGATTTTTTTGTTGCCTTCAAAGGAAGGTAATGTGGGTTGCGCCTTATCCATGGACACGCTTTATAACAAAAAAAGTCACATTCTGTCTACTGTTCCTAAAGGTCATCACACAAATTGAGCGCTTTACGCGCCAACCGTCCGTCTCTTCAGTGATTATAAACAAGTATTTATGTTGACATAAAAATAAATTATAGCTATTTCTTCTCATAATACTGGGCAGATGTGCTTTTCCGAGTCCCTAAGAGCCTGGATGGTCTGAAAACGGATATTAGGAGGAAAAAATGACCGGACAGCCCCAAGAAAAAAATAAAATGACACCGGCTGAATATCTTGTGCTTGAAAGAAATTCTATTGATATTAAACACGAATTTTTTAACGGTGAGATTTTCGCTATGGTTGGGGCCGGAAGAAATCATAACCGTATTAATGTCAATCTAACAGGAGAATTAAGAAATAAGTTTAAAGCAGGGCAATTCGCTTGTGATCTATTTTCCAATGACATGCGGGTAAAAATTGAGAATAGTTATGCTTACCCTGATATTGTTATTTTTTGTGGGGATGCAGTATTTGAAGATAAAGAATTTGACACGTTGATAAACCCGATTGTCATCATGGAAATTCTTTCAGATTCAACCGAAAATTTTGATCGTGGGGATAAATTTGCTTATTATCGGGCGATCCCTACACTCAAAGAATATATTCTTGTTTCTCAGAAAAAATTCCGTGTTGAACAATTTATACGTTATGAAGAAAACCGATGGGAATATCGTTCATACGAAAATGCAGCGCAGAATTTAAAAATAGAATCGGTCAATTGTGAACTGCCGTTATCTGAAATTTATTTGAATGTTGATTTTGCAAAATAGTTTAAATCTATTTCAATTTCAAATACTTATGTATTTAAAAAACCTCTGTTTAAGTGTATCGTTTTGATGGGATAAATCAAAAAAATAACAACAAAAACAAAAGTTTTATGGATACTATTGTACGGATCTGTTTTCAGCGGCCTGGGGCAGGTAAACATCAAAACAACTGCCTTTTCCTTCAGTACTGTCCACAAATATATAGCCCTTGAGCCGGGCTATAATACCTTTGATAATGGGAAGGCCCATGCCCGTGCCCCGTCCCTCTGTCTTTGTTGTAAAATAGGGCTCAAATATATTATCCATGACGGCACGGCTCATCCCGTGTCCCGTATCCACCACCTGCAAATGGATATAGGAACCGGGCAATATCTGACGCGTCTGTTCAAGGGGACTTTCTTTAACATGGACTTCATCCAGGCGGACGGTAAGAAGACCGCCTTTGTCCACCATGGCATGATAAGCATTGGTACAAAGATTCATGACAAGTTGATGAATCTGGGTGGGGTCTGCCATAACAGGCGCAAGATCAGTTCTGACGAAAATTTCGATCTTAATGTTTTTGGGAAGAGAGCCCTGCAGCAGCTTTAAGCTCTCCTTGATAATGGGGCCGGGATGGCAGCGGATATAATCCTTTTCCCCCTGGCGGCTGAATGCCAGGATCTGGGCCACCAAATCCTGGGCCTGGACAGATGCGTTTTTCACCCGGTGAAGGTATTTGAACATCTTCTCATTTTCTTCCGGGCATATTGACAGGCACAGATCCGTATATCCAAGGATGGGGGATAAAATATTATTGAAATCATGGGCAATACCGCCGGCCAGCACACCAAGGGCCTCCATTTTCTGAAGTTGCACGATCTGGCGTTTGAACTCACCCTGCTGCTTTTCATGCTTTTGCCGCCTGTAAAGGCCGCTGATGTGCTGGGCCACGCCCATAACCAGATGGGTGTCATTTCTGTCCAGTCTTCTGAGGGTAACTGTATTTCCGGCAACCATAATGCCAATGGGCTCACCGTCTACTTCAATGGGGCTAACAATAAAAGAGCGGGGTTTAATCCGGTCGACAAATTCCAGGCTCTGGGGAAATTCTTGCTTCAACCATGCCATATCGTTAACAAGTATGGTTTTATTCTGCTTAAAGGATTCGTAAAACACCTCTTCAGACGTCCCCGCCCCCTCAAGGGAGATGCTGTAATTGGCAATATACAACTTTTCGACCTCGGTGAATCCATATTCGCCGCAACAAGACAAAGACATGTTCTGATCATTGGCAATCATGATCATCACACGATCATATCGAAGCTTTTTGCCCACGATATTTGCGGCCCGCTCAAAGCTGCAGGCATCAGGATCTTCAATTCCCAGGACCTGTCCAATATCAACAAGGACCCTTGAATTTTCCCCATTGATCTCAATCTGATTGAGCATCTCTTCCTTGGCCGTATGAATACCGCGTAAAGATTTTGCAAGCGCTTTTGATTTCACCCACTGGCCGGCCCACCCCAAACATAGAGACAATAAGGCAGCGCAAATCAACCATAAACTTCTGGGCACAACAGCAGCAGGCGTTATCCACAATGCAATGAGCATGGTTATTGCAGCGGCACCGGAAAGCCAGGAAAGCACAGCAAGTATGGGAAACGCCGAATCCCTCCAGGTAAGCTCATACCGGCAGACCCTGCCCCCTTTGAACATACATTCCGGATGGCGTACGGTCAGTTCATTATGGAGAAAAACATCGGCAAGTCCCTGGAAATAGCCCTGTCGGATCTCACACTGAAACGGCGCTTCTTTTATCCCTTCATTGGGCGTAACCACAATCTCAATTTTATTTTTTCCTGTATACCGGGTGGTATAATGCGATGACCGGGTCAGGCCCCCGGCATATTTCCCAAGAATACCACAGGCCCGCCTGACCCCGACAAAGGGCAGCACCAAACTGCGAATCATTCCCAGACATTCGGGATTCACAGCGTACCGGCCGGCCTCCCGGTCAATTCGTATATTGTCTGTAAGCATACACAAACGCTCATGGAACCGGTTGAGCTGTGCCTGGCAGAGTCCCAGGGAATTATCACCAGTCCGACTATAGTTCTCAATCCCGGCTTCGTCCATGAGGTTCTCGATTTCAATTTCAGGATATTTATCCCGAATCAAGGCCACATAGACATCCAGCATTTTATTGCTATACAGCTCTTTTTCTTTTGCAGTTTCCATTTTCAAGTTTTCCATGTGTTGAAACCTTGCGTCCGGTCTTTAATAATTAATTAGCGCTTGAGGTTCAATGGATATGTTATAAACTAAAAGAACAGTTCTTTCTCCAAAAAAAATATTATTTTAAGGTTAACCCCATACACAGATACGGTCTATTACTCGATGATCAAGTATGAATTTTTTGACAAAGATTTTGTGATATATTATATCACTGTATTTCTTATAATTTTATAAACTATAGTCAGGGAGGATGGATGGATACAGGAAAAGTTAACCAGCGGATTTTATCATTCATGGAGAAACGGGACATGGATATCACGGCATTGTCCGAGGCAGCCGGCCTTGATCCCCAATTTATCAAGACCATGCTTGAAGAAGATGTTTACCCCCCACTGGGTCCTTTAATGAAAATTGCCCGGGCCCTGGGTGTGCGTTTAGGCACTTTTCTGGATGATCAGGACAGCAGTGATCCCTATGTTGTCCGCAAGACGGAGCGGGCGGACAGTTTTTCCGTTCTTGACGGCACCAACAAAGCTCCGACCTTAAATTTTCATGCCTTGGGCAAAGGCAAGTCAGACCGGCACATGGAACCGTTTTTTGTTGAAATCATGCCTGAATCCGCAAAGAAAAAAACACTGTCTTCCCATGAAGGCGAAGAGTTTATAGTTGTTGTTTCAGGTCTTGTGGAAGTGATTTACGGCAATAAGACCTATGAACTGAAGCCCGGCGACTCCATCTATTATAACTCTGTGGTTCCCCATTATGTTTCCTGTATCGGGGAAGAAAAGGCCGAAATTTACGCAGTGGTTTATATTCCGGAATAACAGCCATGGGCAGACCTGGTCTATCGAGACCGAGACTCAACCCACAACAAAACATGAATGAAACCAAAGACACCAACAATAAGCCAGAGAGGAATAGAGCATCATATGGACGAAACTTTGCCATTGCAATCCATGACTTTAGGGCAGATCCTTGACAAAACAGTTGAAAAATATCCGGAAAACCCCGCCGTTGTATATGTGGACAGGGATTTTCGCCTGACGTACAGTCAATTTGCCACCTATGTGGATGAAATAGCCAAGGGCTTGATGGCCCTGGGCGTTAAGAAAGGGGAAAAAGTAGGAATATGGGCCACAAATATACCGTACTGGGTTGTCTTGCAGTTTGCCACGGCTAAAATCGGGGCTGTGCTGCTCACGGTGAACACCAACTATAAAACCGCCGAACTTGAATATCTGCTCACCCAATCTGAATGTGAAAATCTCTTTCTCATTGACGGATATCAGGACACGGATTACATATCCACCATATATGAACTGGTGCCGGAGCTGAAAACCTGCCAGCGCGGCCACCTGAAATCTCAAAAATTCCCCCATCTTAAACGGGTGGCTTTTCTTGGCCCTGAAAAACACAGGGGAATGTATACCATCCCCGAAATCCGGGCCTTATCCGTAATGATTTCCGAAGATGAGTACCAGGCCCGCCAGGACAGCCTGGATCCCCATGATGTGGTGAACATGCAATATACGTCGGGGACCACAGGCTTTCCCAAAGGCGTTATGCTCACCCATTACAATATCGGCAACAACGGTTACTGGCTCGGTGCCAACCAAAACTTTGGCCCGGATGACCGGCTCTGTCTGCCCGTGCCCTTGTTCCACTGTTTTGGCTGTGTGCTCGGGGTACTTGCAGCCGTAAACCACGGCACCTGTATGGTAATTTTAGAAGGCTTTGACCCCCTTTTGATCATGGCCTCGGTGGAACAGGAAAAATGCACCGCGCTTTACGGGGTGCCCACCATGTTCATTGCCGTACTGGAACACGCCCTTTTTAACAAATTTGATTTTTCATCCCTTCGCACGGGTATCATGGCAGGCTCCAATTGCCCCATCCATGTCATGGAACAGGTTATCGACAAGATGAACATGACGGAAATCACCATCGTCTACGGTCTGACCGAGGGCTCTCCGGGCTTGACCCAAACCCGGAGCCACGACGACATCCGCGTGCGGACGGAAACCGTAGGTCGTGCCCTGCCCCACCTTGAAGTCAAAGTCATTGATATTGACACAGGAAAAGAACTGCCCCCGGGCAAACAAGGTGAAGTGTGCTGCAGGGGGTATAACGTCATGAAAGGTTATTACAACAACCCCGAAGCCACAGCCGAGGCCATCGACGCCGAAGGGTGGCTGCATTCAGGTGATCTCGGGGTCATGGACGAAGCAGGCAACCTGTCCATCACAGGCCGGCACAAAGACATGATCATCCGGGGTGGGGAAAATATCTATCCCAGGGAGATCGAGGAATTTTTATACCGCATGGATGAAATCCGGGATGTCCAGGTGGCGGCGGTGCCCAGCGAAAAATACGGTGAAGAGATTGGTGCCTTTGTTATTCTCAAAGAAGGGGCAAACATTGATCCCAGCGATATCAGCGACTTCTGCCGGGGAAAAATCAGCCGGTACAAAATTCCCAGATATGTTCATTTTATTGATCAATATCCCATGACGGCTTCGGGCAAAATTCAGAAATATAAATTGACGGAGATGTCGGAAGAGATATGGCCGGAAAGACGATAGGTTCCTACCCATAAATGGTATTTTTGTAAAAATGTTAAGCCGCTAATGTCATAAACTTTAGCATTGAGCCTTTATTTTACCATGAAGAACATGAAGAACACGAAGAATAAAACCTCTGGGCACAATCACCCTTCTTGTCCTTCGTGCGCTTCGTGGTAAAAAAATATGTGTCCAATGGGCACATTGCAAGTGCCCAAAAATGATAAAAGATAAAAAATGAAAATATCTATTGCTGTGACCTCTGTCATTGTCTGCTTATTTTTAGTCATACCCATGCTCACCGGCCAAGCCCTGTGCCGGGAGTTGACCATCATGACCCATGACAGTTTCAGCATGTCGGAGTCCGTGCTTGAAGATTTTAAAAAGTCCGTAGGTGCGGACATCACGATTTTACGGTCCGGCGATGCCGGCCAAGCATTAAATAAGGCGATTTTGTCCAAAAACAACCCCATGGCGGACCTGTTTTTCGGGGTGGACAACACCTTCATTGGGCGCGCTATAGACAATGATATATTTATTCCCTACACCCCCAAAGGCTTTGAAGATATTGACACCGCCCTCTTACTGGATGACAAAAATCGACTGATACCCGTGGATTTCGGTGATGTATGCCTCAACTATGACATCAAATGGTTCACGACAAACCATCTTGCGCCCCCGGCCGGCCTTGAAGACCTGATCCGCCCGGAATACAAGGATCTCACCGTTGTCCAGAACCCGGCCACATCATCCCCGGGACTTGCCTTTCTTCTGGCAACCATCAGCCGTTTCGGGGAAAACGAATACATCTCTTTCTGGCAGAAACTGAAAGCCAACGGGGTCATGGTGGTAAACGGCTGGCAGGAAGCCTACTGGGGGCAGTTCACCGCCGCTTCCAAAGGCGATCGTCCCATTGTGGTCTCTTACGCCTCAAGTCCTGCGGCAGAAGTGTTTTATGCTGAACAAAAACCAACCACAGCCCCCACCGGTATCGTCACTAAGAATAGATCCGCCTTTCGCCAGATTGAATTTGCAGGCATCCTGAAAAACAGTACCAACACCGATCTTGCAAAAAAAGCCATGGACTTTTTTTTAAGTAAAGCCTTCCAGGAAGACATCCCGTTACAGATGTTTGTGTTTCCGGCCAATACAAAGGCCAAGCTGCCGGACGTGTTCTTAAAACATGCAAAAATTACGGATGCGCCGGCCTCTTTGCCCCCAGAGAAGATCAACCGGAACCGGGATAAATGGCTCCGGGAATGGACGGAAAACCTGTTGCGGTGAAAACAAAGCGTTATACGCACCCTTATGTGCTGGCGGGACTGGTGCCCCTTGTCTTTTTCCTTGTTTTTTATTTTTACCCCCTGGCTGGTATTTTTCTTCGAAGTTTTGTGCCGGACTTCCCCGCACACCTTCACATTGACCTGTCTTTTTTAAATCAGGTTGCCGGATCGCAACGCCTTCATCACATCATTCGGTTTACCTTCTGGCAGGCGGCCGTATCCACGGGCCTGACCCTGGCCGTTGCTTTTCCGTGCGCCTTTGTCATGTCCAATTACGAATTTAAAGGTAAACAGTTTTTAACCCTGTCGGCCTCCATCCCCTTTGTCCTGCCTGCCGTGGTGGTGGCGGCCGCCCTTGATGCAAGTTTCGGTAAAAACGGATGGCTTGGCGTGTTAAATATACGCCATCCTTTGGTTCTGATTTTCATTGCCCATGTATTTTACAATTTTTCGGTCATGCTCAGAATTTTGACCAGCTTCTGGGCAGGGTTGCGGGCAAATGTCCAGGAAGCGGCCGCCATGCTCGGCGCAGGTCCGTTTCAGACATTTATCCATATTACCCTGCCCCTTCTCATGCCCGCAGTATGGGCGGCATCGTTTCTGGTGTTCATCTTCTGTTTTTCAAGTTTTGGCATTATTCTGATCCTTGGGGGACCTGCCTATTCCACCATAGAGGCAGAGATTTACCGCCAGGCCGCCCATATGTTCAACCTGCCGGTGGCATCTTTTCTCTCCTTGATTCAAATCGGGTTTACCCTGGTGCTCATGGGCCTTTACACCGCCTTTTCCCG
>DATFIL010000545.1:0-10337 GCA_035270145.1 Desulfobacter sp.
TGTGGACCTGATATTGGAAAAAGGAATACCCGGCCGGACATATAATATCGGCGGCACCAATGAATGGGCAAATATTGATATTGTTCATTTGATCTGCGACCTGCTGCTGGAACAATTTTCCACCGATAAACGTTTGGCGGACCGATTTGCCGACTCACCCGCAGCACAGGCAAAGCATCCAGATATATTGATTTCCCATGTGAAAGACAGGGCCGGACACGACCGGCGGTATGCCATCAATACTACAAAAATCAAGAATGATCTTGGGTTTCTACCCGAAGAATCATTTGAAAGCGGTATCCGTAAAACCCTTAGGTGGTTCCTGGACCATCAACCCTGGTGGAATGATCTGCTGAATGATTCTTATAAAGCCTGGCTTGCGACAAACTATTCATAAGCAAATTTAGGCCACCCCAATATTAAACGAATCAAAGCGAGGTTTTACTAATTGGCGTTAAGATCTTTCTATAAAATTATTCATACATCCAGCCGGACGGTCTGGGGTACCACGGAGGAAAGAATATTCCGGGAATGTTTGTGGATGACAGAAAAAGGACATAAAATCATCGTCATCGCCCCATCCGGCAGCCCACTTTTCAAGCGGGCCAAAAAAATGGGCATCCAGGTTTACCCCTTATCTTTTAATCGTTTGGCCCAGATGGGGGAATACAGCCGGCTCAAAAAAATTTTTGCTGCAGAAACGCCTTTTGCCGTCAATTGTCACGGGCAGAACGATGCCGGACCGGCACTTAAGGCCGCCGGCAAAACAGGCGTAGACTGCCGGATAATCTCTCAACACGCAGGGAGCAGAATAAAAACGGCATGGTTCACTAAAGGACTTTACAAGCAATACTGCGATTATATATTTACGGACAGCCCCAAGACCATCTCATTGCTTCAGAAATTTTTCAAAATAAAAGATATGCGCATTTTCTCCATTCCAGGAGGCATCATTGAACCGACGACACTCCCACATAAAACCGAGGCCCAAAAAGAATTATCCTTCAGATTCGGACTACCGCCGGATACCCGGTTTGTCGGATTTACCGGACAGATGCCTTTAAGCCGGATGGGCGATATGATCTTACAAACATTTGAATCCATTAAAACCCAACTGCCTCACCATATGGTGATTGCCTCTGATCAAGCAGAAGTATTTCCTTCAGATCTTAAGGAAAACCTGGTAAGGGCGACACAAGGCAGAATACATTTCCTTGATTTCGAAGAAGCGGCCTGGACTTTATACAGGGCCTTGGACTGCATGGTATTCCTCCCTAAAAAAGATGAAGCACGCCAGGTTCCCGGTATTCCCCAACGCCTTTTAGAAATAATGTACGCTCAATGCCCGGTAATTGCACCGAAACATTCCGGAATAACGGATATCATAAATCACTCCCAAAACGATCTGCTATTTGATCATGACAGCCAAGAAAAACGTATTGGACAACTGGTATTGAAAACCATTTATCAAAAATCCGAAGCCCTGAAAGGTGCTGCCGCTGCTGCCGGCGAGCATATCAGAAAGCACCATACCATTGATGCCATGGGGCGGGATATCCTGCGCATCTACCGCCTTCATCAGATTAGGTTGGAAAAAGAACGCCACTTTTAATAGGGTTCAAAACCGAATACTTCAAAATCATCCTTATAATAATCATACAGCCTTTCTTTTGCCTCGTCGCTTAAACTCATTTTTTCTGTTTTATTGGAAAAAGGAAGGGATTTTGTCAGAGCAAGATCAAACTGCTTTAAAAATTCATTCAACGGCTCATCCAAACCTGTTTCTTGATAAATCAGGACATGTTTGACCAGCAGATTATCCTTTGTGTAAGGGGCTGACCTGTACAACCACGTTACCTGCGGGTAGAAATGAATGGGATTTTTACATTTTTTTATAAATTCAAATATGTTGTTTCCCAAATCATCCATGGTTTTGTATTTTAAAAGATTTTTTTTCTCGTTTTGATCTGTCTTGCTTTTTTTTTTGCCACCTTTTTTAATCCAGTTATACGCGCTGATGTATCGATCAAAAGGGTGCCTGACAAGGGCAAAAGAAGACTGATAGTCTTGAAGGCAAAATTTATTGGCCAGATCATTGTGTTTTATTTGGGCAATGGTGTCGGGCAGTGCATCACTGATGCTGCTACTGGCGGTTCGCGGAACTTTAAAAAATGCTATGGTCATTTTCGATATTCTTTTTCAATTTTGATATAAAAAAGTAAATTTTAAGAACCTGTCTAAAAAATATGTCAATTAATTAGAATAAGCCTTTTGCTTTGTCAATTGAAACAAAGATAGCCGTGTGACGCTTAAGTTTTATATACCATTAAAGATAATTGATGACATTGGAAGAGGTGTTGCAAAAAATAAGCGGTGGATCTGGTGCTCAACCCGGTCTTGCACAAATAAACTATTTTGTGATATTTTTGTTAGGTTGAAAACTTTGGTAATTAATATAAAATAAGGAATAACTGCAAATATGAGCATTGCTGTAATACCATCTCGATTCGCCTCAAAACGATTCAATGGCAAACCCCTGGCGCCGATAGCAGGGAAGCCCATGATTCAAAGGGTTTATGAGCAAGCGATTAAGGCAAAAAATATCGAGAGGGTAATCGTTGCAACGGATGACGATCGCATACTCGAGTTGGTTCAAGGGTTTGGTGGAGAGGCGATCATGACATCCGCCAATCTCAGGTCCGGAACGGACAGGGTTGCTGAAACAGCCAGCCTGCTAAACCTTGATCCCGACGAAGTTATTGTCAACATTCAAGGAGACCAGCCCCTTTTCGAATACGAATGCCTTGATCAGTTGGTGGCACCCTTCCAGGCGGATTCTGAACTGGCCATGTCCACCCTTGCAGTGAAGCTCAAAGACAAGGATGCCGCCCAGGACCCGGGCAACGTCAAGGTGACATTTGACAAAAACGGTTTTGCCCTCTACTTTTCACGATCGCCGATTCCATATGTTAGAGACGAAGGCACGACGGCCGATATATACAAGCACCTGGGATTCTATGCCTACAAAAAAAATTTTTTGGATACCATCGCCGCGCTTCCCCATTCCACCCTGGAATCCGTTGAAAAGCTGGAGCAGCTCAGGGTGCTGGAGTATGGTTATCGAATCAAGGTGGTCATTACTGCACATGACTCCCCGAGTGTCGACCGGCCCGAAGATATCCCGCCCATTGAAAAACGGATTCAGGCCAGGTAACCGTGTTAAAAATCCATACAATGATCCATGGCGCCTATGCCTTCGGCTGCCGGCGCCGTCTGAGCGCCACAAGCCTGGATCTACTGATTGATCTGTTTCAATCCCCCTCAACCGATAAAACAGCGGTGCTTGAGGGAAGGGTCTCCCCCCGGTTCGCAGTCCTCCCTGAGGCAGGACCCGTTGTGGTAAAGGCGTATAAACGGGGAGGCCTGATTTCCCGGATCAATAAAGACCGGTATTTTAAAATTGGTCGACTTCGGTCCCAACGGGAGTTCGATTTTCTGATGGCCGCAGAAAAAGCCGGGGTCAGGGTTCCCGTTCCCGTGGCATATGCATGCACGCGCTCTCCGTTCTATAAGGTATGGCTGATAACAAAACAGATAAAAGATCATCGCTCTTTTCCAGCGTTATGCCGAAGGGACCCGGAAAAAGCGATGACACTTATGCCGGAGATTTCACGCAATATAAACAGCCTGATAAAAAACAGAATCCATCATGTGGATCTCCATCCGGGAAATATTCTCCTGGATGGCAACAACACCATTTTCATCATTGATTTCGACAAAGCCTACCGGTATTCAAAAAGTAAAACCCAGCTGGCCAGGGCTTATCAAAACCGATGGACACGGGCTGTTCACAAATACAAATTGCCGGAACGCCTATTGGCCCTGGAATTAAATTAGGCATGATACATGTTTTGGGGCATTGAGGATATACAATGAAAATTTTACTGATAAAACTCGGCGCGCTGGGTGATGTCATCAACACCTTCCCCCTTGTCGTCAATCTGAAAAAACATTTTAACGCCGAGATTGACTGGCTGGTCGCGCCCTTGAGCTACCCCCTTGTTGCCAACCATCCCTGTGTGGATAACGCCATCCTGTTTGACAAAAAGCGGTGGAAACACTCCCTGCCCAAGGCACTCAGGGAGATGCGGATAAAAAAGTACGACGTTACCCTGGATCTTCAACGCATCCTCAAATCAGCGCTTTTTGCCATGGCCTCCAGAAGCGTCCGCCGTATTGGTTTCAACAAAGAACGATGCAAAGAGCAGACATGGCTGTTTCCCTTTGACCGGATACGGCCCTCCGATCCCCAGGCCCATATGATCAACCAATATTTTGAGTTCTCCGCCCATATGGGAGTTCCCCAAGGAGAGGTATCCTGGATGATTCCGCGGACATCAAAGAAAGTGCCCGGCCTGCCGGAAAAATATATTGTACTCAATATCGGTGCATCAAGGATAGTCAAACTATGGCCCCCGGACCATTTTGCAATCCTTGCAGATCTGATTGACAAAAAGTTCCATCTGCAGCCGGTTCTCACAGGTGGCCACGGCGATATCCATTTGGCAAAACGGATTATGGACAAAGTGAACTGCAACATCATTGATCTTACCGGCAGGACATCCATTCCCCAATTGGTTGAGGTGATCGCCGCCGCCGGGAGTGTAATCTCTTGTGATACCGGCACCATGCACCTTGCCTCAGCCCTTGGAACCGATCTGGTAGCGCTCTTCGGCTCCACCGACCCGAGACGCACCGGCCCCTTTCGCGGCAGGGTTATCCAAAAAAAGGAGCTGCCCTGTGTACCGTGCAACCGACGGAAATGTGATGATCCCCAATGCATGGCAGCCATCAAACCGGAAAATGTCCTACATGAAATTGAATCTCTCTTACAGAAAAAAAAATATGCCTGATCCCAAAGTAACCCTGCTGATTCCAAACTACAAGACACCCGAGCTGACCAGGCTGTGCCTGCGCCTCATCCGCAAACACACCGATCCGGACTTGATCCGGGTCATTGTCATTGACAACGATTCGCAAGATGCGTCCCTGGAATATCTGCGCTCCCTCACCTGGATCGAACTGATTGAAAGAACCGTTATCCCGGGCGAAAGCCCCTCTCTGTCTCACTCAAGGGCCCTGGACCTTGCCCTTGAACGGGTAACGTCTCCCTATGTGTTGTCAATCCATACGGACACCCTGGTCCGGCATCCCGACTGGTTAGCGGTTCTGCTTTCCGAAATAGAAAAAGATCCGAACATTGCCGGTGTGGGGTCATGGAAACTTGAAAAGCCTCCTTCTCTTGGAAAAAGAATCTGGAAATGGATTGAACTTCCCATGAGAGCCACCGGACACAGGATCAAAGGAAACGAAAAAAAGCTCAGGGAGGTTGAACGCCAGAAAAGCAACCGGTACTACAGCCTGTTTCAAACCAACAGCGAAGACCTGAACACCAACGGCAGCCATTATTTTTACCTCCGAAGTCATTGCGCCCTCTACCGCATGGACCTGATCAAAAAGTACAATCTTACCTTTACCGGCGGAGAAGAAACCGCAGGCCATCAGATGCACTACCGGTTGACGGAAAAAGGACACCGGATGATCTTTCTTTCGGCAAAATTTCTGAGCAGCTACCTGGTTCATCTCAACCATGCCACCATGATCTTGAATCCGGAACTTGGCTCCAGCAGTAAAGCCGTTCGAAAGGGATTGAAACGGTGTGAAAAAGAACTCCAGCGCCTGGATTCCGCAAAAATTTTGAACGATAACACCCTTGACCTTTGATTCTCAAAAAAAGGGGCCCATCATTAATACATTATTTGGTCAAAAAAACTTCCTGCCGGACAATTTAGATGAAGCGTCATTGAACCGGCTCTGCCTTGGCATTCCCATGGCGGTTTCCCTGTGCGTAAAACTGATTCTGTTATCGGTTCTGCACCAGGGCGCCGTCAATATGGACGGCACCCTCTATATAAACGCAGCCAGGCACTTTGCAGCGGGCGACATGGCCGCGGGCCTTGCCGTCTATCCCATGCCGGCCTACTCCTTGTTGATTGCCTTGACTCACACGGTCATCCCGGATTGGATCAGCGCAGCCTATTTTATTTCCATCAGCAGCATGGTTCTTGCCACAATCCCCCTGTACTATTTGACAAAAACCATGTTCAGTATGAAAGCAGCGTTCTGGGCTTGCCTGATTTTCGCTCTTCTGCCCAAGATGAACGAATGGTCCCTTTATGTGAGCCGGGATCCGCTGTTTTTATTGATAGCCGCCTGGTTCGTCCTTATCGCACTGAAATCAAGCCGGGAAACTGGCCTGTTATTTTTTTCAGCCACATTCTTACTGGCCTGGACCGCCATCCTCATCAGAGTCGAAGGACTGATTTTTATTTTTTTCTACGCTGTTATCCTGATCCGTCAAGCCGTTACGGCCGGCGAACCCAAGGGGCGTCATTATTTAAAGCTTTTGATCTGGCTTTTTCCCCTTGGCGCCGGTCTGATGTCACTGGGTATCACGGGCATTCATGGTATTCGCGTAAACCGTTTCGACCAGGTGTATAGATGGATGACCCCCCTGTTCAACGGCGAATTCCTGAATTTATATTTCCAAATTTACAATTTTTTATCAGAGGCTGAAAATCACCCGCCCTTTTCTGGTTGGCATTACAATTTTGCGGCACTTGCAAGACATTACCTGCTGATTATCTATATGATGGGAATAATACAGGTGCTGCTAAAAATAATCTCACCCCTCTCATTTATCCCCCTTTACATGGCGCTGAAAAAACCCGTCCCCTCCCAGGGAAAATGGGTCCTCTGGTTAGGCACTATGTTTATCGCAGTGGTGTATTATTCCCTGTTAACCCGGGACTTTATCGCGACCCGGTTTTTAATGATGCCGGCATTTCTGTTGCTTCCATGGATTGGGGCTGGAACCAACGCCCTGTGGATCAAGGCAACCGCTACGCCCTATAACCTTCGATCCCGAATTTTACTGGTCTCGATAATACTGCTACCTGCAGTGTTGACGCTCAGCCTGATCCGTTCCAATGACAATACGATCCCCAAAGCAGTGGCGTGGCTGGCGAAAAATAACACGACGGAAAGGATACACATTGCAACCAACGCCAAAAGAGTGCCTTTTTATGCCGTCCTGGAAACAGACAACAATCCGAACTGGACCGTGGTTGTCTACAAAAACGAAAATCACACGAAAATAGAATCGTTTGCCATGAATCAAAACGCAACCATACTGATTTTGAAAAAAAAGCACAAGAAACATAAAGAGATACCTGCTTTCAATCATTTTAAGAAAATCGCCGGATTTGCGACTAAAAGTGAGATAACAACCGTCTACGCCCGAACCCCTTAATCAACAGGTTTTACCATGAAAGAACAACCCTATATTTTATTTCTTTCCAAAAGCCGGTCAAGCGCATCAACACGGTACAGGAGCTTGAACTATTTTCCCTTTCTAAAACAGGACGGCCTGGACCCCGTTCACATGGACCCCAAAGGCAGCCTTTTCCATAAAATGGCCGTACTCAGGGAGGTCATGAAAGCGGATGTGGTCGTCGTTCTGCGCAAGACCTTTTCTTTTCCCTTTCGCCGCCTTGTTCAATTCCTGTCAAAAACGCTTGTCTTTGACTTTGATGACGCCATATTTGCAAAGAGCAGCGGAGATTCATCCAAAACTCGAATGGACAGGTTTAAATCCATGCTGGCAAAGGTTGACCATGTCTGGGCGGGCAATCGATATCTTGCCGAAAACGCCGAGCAATGCATCGATTCAGTTGAGATTTTACCCACGGCTGTGGATCTCACCCGCTATAAAACCACTGAAGCCAAACCTGACAACAGTATTGATATTGTATGGATCGGCAGTTCTTCCACCAGGAAATATCTGGAGGCTCTAATCCCAATGCTGGAAAAATTGGCTGAAAAAGTACCCCATGTCCGGCTGAAAATCATTGCGGATTTTGACCTGGATACCACCCGTCTCACCACAGTGCCCGTACAATGGAGCCATGAGACCGAAACCTGTGAGCTGGGCGCCGGCCATATCGGCATCGCTGTCATGTCCGACGACCCATGGTCCAGGGGAAAATGCGGATTAAAGGTACTGCAGTACATGGCCGCGTCCCTGCCGGTGGTGGTATCCGATGCCGGGGTTCACCGGGAAATTGTGGAGCATGGAAAATCAGGATATCTTGTGAAAAATGAATCCGAATGGCTTTCCGCCCTGACCCGGCTGATCGATAATGAACCGCTCAGGCACTCCATGGGCGAGTACGGACGCGGGATTGTCGCAGCCCGGTACAGCTATGCCACAACGGCCGGACAAATGATCGACCGGCTTAAATCTTTTCTGTAAAAGGCGAGCTGATTCCTCAGCCCATCTCCTTTTCTTCTATTCCAAAGAATGAAAGAGACGGGCAATTTCAGGCAGGCCGGTCCAGTTTTTCATAAACCGTTTGACATCCTTGCGGCGGGCTTTGGCAAAACCGGCCCTGCTTTTATGGACAGCCATACTGTCAAGGTCAATCAGGAATGCCTTGCCGTCATGAATCATGATATTGGTGGCCTTCATGTCCCCGTGGCTTCCCCGGAGGATTTCAAGCCGTTCAAACATGCTAAGAATTTGTTGTGCCAGATCATTGTCATCCTTGAAGGGGGACTTTTGAAAATACTCCCGGGCGCTGATGCCCTCGATGTAATCACAGATCAGCCAGGCCCGGTTTCTAAAAGGCCCCAGGCGCAACTCTTTCATGGCAATAGGCCGTGGGGTCCTGATTCCGGATTCCAAAAGCAGGTGGGCACCAAACCATGACCGGTCCGCACGGCTTTTTTTAAAGGCCAGCCGCAATCCATGAAAAAAATTTTTCACATTATAGCGTTTCACCACAAGATCCCGGCCATCCACCTTGAACCGGACCACACCGGCAGTGTTGCCCCGCTTCAGCATGGCAGCTTCGGGAAGATCAAAGGCAACATCCGGATCCTTGAGAAAGGCCGCCATGGCCGGCGTATAACTTTCTCGTTTGCACAGAATAAAGGATCTGAATTTTTTTTGACGGACCGTTTCAGTGGATGCCCTGTAAATTTTTTTCAAATACCGACGGGTCCTGGCTTTTTGACATTCAATAATCCGCTGTTGAAGCGTCGATATCAGGCCATCCGAATACGCTAAACCCCTGGCCGCGCAATAGGCCGAAACAAGCGCTCTGAAAAGCCTCTCATCACCGATGTCACGCTGGGCAAAGAGAATAGCCAGATTTTTCAGGCTTGCCCCGGTATCCAGGGGAGTATCCCGATATTTTTCCTCCAGAGCGGCCCCGTCCAAGGCGTACAGTTCGTTATCCTTGACAAGAAAATTATCCAAATGAAGGTCAGTGTGCTGAAGGCCGGCCTGGTGCATCCGGGCCACCAGGGCCATGAGCGTTTCCAGGTAGGCCCAACCGGAGTTCCCGGCAGAACGGACCACCACGCCAAGGTTTTGCGATGGATGGATGTACTCAAAAATCAGGGCCCTTGCGTGACTTCTCTGAACAGATCCTGAATGCAGTATCCCGGCGGTTGGAATGCCGGCCTTTTTCAGCAGCCGATTTCCCGCCACCTCCGCCGCCAGATGCTTTCCCGCCCTGAAGCGCTTGTAAAACAGCTTAGCCACCACAGGCTTGCCGCGCCACCGGCCCAGCAACACGGCCCGCTTCCCAGGCACAAGCCGCAGCAGGTCCGTGCATTCCAAAGGATCATCCCCTTCCCCGTTTAGGGTCAGATTGAAGGGCGGCACAAACCGATTTGGACCGATAACAACAGCTCTTTTTTTGTCACAGGTCATGAGGTTCCTACCAAATGGACGGCGGATTTTTCTTGAATTCTTTTTTATACAGATTCACAGCCCGGCGCTTCACCAGCCACCAGAAGAATTTGTTTTCACGGATGGATTTTTCCGGTGTGGTATTGTGATAGACCCCTGCAAACAGCAGCAGATCATCTTTGGTCAGGCCAAGGTCCATACTTGAAAAAAGAAGAGCGGAAACATCCTTTGCCCGCCATCTCAAGGGCGTTCTCGAACGGATCTGCACCCGGTGCAGATCAATGAGATAGAGATGGATCTCCCCAGGCCCAAGGGCGTCCATGCCCTTTGAAATATCCAGATGGTAATGGCAGATATAAAGATCCCGGTGGTTCAGCCCGTTTTCATGGATGGTCCTGGCAATTTTGGCCACCTCGGTGATCAGGGCCTGTTTTAATTCCCTGGACGGGGGCGAAGACGCCCACTCTTTGCAGAAATTTTCAAGACTGATGGTATTTTTCAGTTCATGGGTCACCAC
>DATFIL010000546.1:0-10604 GCA_035270145.1 Desulfobacter sp.
AGAAAAGCCTGCGCCCCTCCGGGACATGGACAATGCCGCGGTTGACGATCTCTTCGGGGGGCAAAGTATGCATGGAACGGCCCTTAAAGGAGATCCGGCCGGAAGACGGTTTCATCAGCCCTGAGATGGTGCGAAGCAATGTAGATTTCCCGGCACCGTTTCCGCCGATGATGGACACCACTTCTCCTTCTTCAATGTGCATGGACAGGTCAAAAATGACCTGGACATCCCCATAGCTGACATCAATATTATTTACCTCAAGAAACCCCATATTCATCTCCCAGATATGCTTTGATCACGTTTTCGTCGGATGCCACCTGCTCAGGTGTCCCTTCTGCGATTTTTTTTCCAAAATGGATGACAACAATCCGGTCGGATAACGCCATGATGGCTCGCATAATATGTTCAATCACCAGAATGGTGATGCCCTGCTCACGTAGAAACCTTATAATTTCCACCATTTCATCCACCTCAGCCGGCCGCAGGCCTGCCATCACCTCATCCAACAGCAGAAGTCTTGGCTCTGTGGCCAGGGCCCTGGCAATCTCCAGGCGTTTTCTGTCCGCAATGGTCAAATCCGATGATTTGGCATCTTTTTTATCGTCAAAATTGAGCAGCTTCAGCACGTCAATGGCCTTGGCCTCGGCTTCTCCCCTGCTGGAAGTAGTGGCAAAGGCCCCCACCGTCACATTATAAAGTACGCTTTTGGACGCAAAGGGTTTAACGATCTGAAATGTACGGGCGATTCCTTTTTTGCACAGATCCCAGGGCTTTTGCCCATTGATCACCTGTCCGTCAAAAATCACATCGCCTTTTGTGGGGGGAAACACCCCTGCAATGCAGTTGAATGCCGTCGACTTTCCTGCGCCGTTGGGACCAATGACCCCGAGAATTTCGCCTTTTTCCATGGACAGACTCAATTTGTCCACCGCTGTAAGGCCGCCAAACTGCTTCGTCACATCCTTTAGTTCAAGAAGATTCATTTATCCCCTCCTTTTATAAAACCATCGGCCATACGATTTACCACCCTGTCGTATATCCGGGTCAAGGGTTCCTGCAGTCCCCGGGGTTGATAGATCATCACAAGAATGAGTACAACACCGTATATCACCAGATGCATCCCGGGCAGAATATCTCCAAAATAAATTCTTGACAGGTCACTGACCGGCCGAAGAAGCAGTGCCCCCAACACAGGACCGGCAATAGATCCTCGGCCACCGATCAAGGCGATGAAGGCGATCTCAAAGGATATATCAAGGGAAATGGTACTTTTGGGGTGAATAAACAAAGAGAACTGAGCATAAAACGTCCCTGCCAGGGCTGTGAAAAAACAGCTTAACGCCATGGCAATCACCTTGGCCCGGGAAACATTGACGCCAAGGGCCTGGGCCGCTTCCGGCTCCTCTCCACCGGCGGTCAGGTAATATCCCAGCTTGGATCTGGAAACCGTCCAGGTTAAAAACAGAATAATCAGCAATAGCCCCAGGATAATATAATAATACGGCACCTTGGATGAAAACATAAAATCAGCCCAACCAATATTCAAAGGCGGAATCTGCAACCCCCGGGGACCATTGAGTTTGAACGGCCCCAGGTATTCTATATTTTCAACCATAACGCGCACGCCTTCGGCAAAGGCGATGGTTGCCAGGGCAAAATAGGCCCCGCGCATTTTCAAGGTAGGAAGCCCGATGACCATGCCGGCGACAACAGCTAAAATACCGCCAACGAACATACCGAGCCAGGGACTGATTCCGTACTGGAGGGAAAGCACCGTTGAAGTATATGCGCCGATGCCCAAAAATACGGCATGCCCCAAAGGCAGCACGCCCGCAAATCCCCCAACCATGTTCCAGGAGGTAGTTAGATAAGCGTAAAAAAATATCAAAACAATGATATGCAGCCAGGTAGGACTGCTGATGACGGCCGGCAATGCCAGCACCAGAATCAGCACCGCCCCGAGCAGTACTTTGTTAATGGTATCCTTGACCACCTGGCGGGCCAGGGCAGACCTGTCAAGAAAGGCGTCTTCCGTCTCGTAAGGGGTGTTGTTGTCCCCTGCGCCTGTCATGGATTTACCAGTCATATTTTACTCCGAATAATCCTGAGGGTTTAACAAAAAGGACCAGAAGAAACAGACCGTATACAATAGCCTCTGTCCATGTGGCGGTCATGAACTGGGGACCCACGGATTCGATGATCCCGACAATAATTCCGCCGATGATGGCCCCGGGAATTGAACCCAGCCCGCCCAATACAACAATAATAAAGCCTTTAATATCAAACAGAACGCCCACGGTAGGAAAGGTGTTGTAAAAAGGCACCAGGGTAACGGCGGCAACACCGGCCACTGCCGTGCCAAGCCCAAAGGCCATGTTGTATATTTTATACTGATTGATGCCGGACAGGCTGGCCGCATCGCGGTCAAGGCTGCATGCCCTGATGGCACGACCTGTTCTTGTTTTTTGAAAAAAGTAGTATACGGCAAGAGCAGTTACAACAGCGGTAATGGCCCCCCACAGCTTGGGAACGGAGACTAACATCTCCCCGAGTTCTATCATTTTACCCTGGAGCGGATTATCCGGAAGGGAACGGTACTGGGGACCAAAAATCATCAGGGTCAGGTTATCCAGCACATACCACACCCCGGTGGTAACAATAATCACCGTGCTGGGTTCCCGGACATCCTTTTCCGCTTTGAAAATGGGCTTTATCACAATATCCTGCAGATAGTATCCAAACACATACATGACCGGAACAACTATAACCAGCGCAAGGTAGGGGTGGAGCCCTGACAGGGTTACACTCCAGTATGCGGCGTACATACCGACCATCAAAAGGGTGCCGTGGGCAAAGTTGATCACCTTGAGTACCCCGAAAATGATGGTCAATCCAAGGGCGGTCAACCCATAAATCGAACCCATAAGGATGCCGTTGATTGTATCTTCAATTAAATAGATCATTCTTTTCTCCGGACGGTTCTGTTCCGCTTTGAAAAGGTGTTTCTCTTTTCAAAGCGGGGCATTGGGATGGGCGTTTTTACGGTTTAGGAAAAACAGGCGTGTATCCGGCGCGTCTGGCGCTTTTGGGCCACACGGTAATTCTTTCAAGGCCGTTACCCACATCATTAATCTGTACAATGACCGGGGATGCATGGGAATTCTGGCCGCTTTCGTCAAACTGAACGGCATCATAGCCTACGATCATGCCGGGGCCTGAGGTGAGGTTGGTTTCCGCCAGGGCCTTGCGGATAGCGTCTTTGTCGAAACTTGCTGCACGTTCCAGAGCATCTTTGATTACGTACATAGAAACATAGGCATCCACAGCCTCTCCGGTGAGGTTATAGCCGTATTTGGCCTTGTATTTTGCATTGGTCTCTTTTGCACCGGGTTTGTTGATGTCGGCTTCCCACTCCACAATATCAAAAAGGTACCGGGCATTTTTACCCACGGCCTTGATAAAGAAAGGATCCGCATGTCCGCCGCCCGTAGCCACAATGGCTTTTAAACGCACCCTGTACTCAGCCAGTGTGTTGGTCAGAAGTATGGCGTCCGCAGCATTGGAAACCAGTAAAAGAACATCTGCCCGGGACCGTCTGATCTTCTGGACCACAGGGCTCAGGTCGGTGGCGGTGGAGGGATAGGGTTCGTCCAGGACCACCTCATATCCGTCTTTCTCGGCCAGCATTTTCCACTGGCCTGCCATGCCTTTTCCCCAGTCACCGTTTTCATAAACAAAGGCAAGTTTTTTAACGGGTGTGTTGAATTCAGCCTGCATATCCTTTAAAAATGAGAACTGATCCCGGGTCCACCAGGAGTCTTTGGCAGCAATCCGGAATACGTTTTTAAATCCTTGTTCGGTGATTTTATCGGACACAGAGACCGGCACAATAAAAGGCACCCCATACCGTTCAGCCACGGCTGTGGTGGGATAGGTCACCGCAGAGTTCCAGCAGCCGGTCAGTACGTTGACCTTTTCGGTATTAATCAGCCGCTCAGCCTCGGACACGCCTTTTTCCGGCTTGGATTCGGAATCGGCATAGAGCATTTCAAGTTTGGCACCCCCCAGGGATTTAATACCGCCGGCGGCGTTGATCTCCTCAACGGCCATCTCCCTTGCATTTTTCCCCTGCTGCCCTACGGATGCAGAAGGGCCCGATAAAGGAATAATATTGCCGACCTTGATGGTTGTTTCGTCTGCCGCCGCAGGGCCTGTAAAAATAAGTCCGCTGATTAAAAGTCCGGCGACTGCCGTTGCGGTCCAAAAACGATTAAACTTCATCTTTTGCTCCTTTTAAATGTTAAAATGGCATGCAAATCATGATATTTTCGCACGCGTTTTTTCGAACGTAATGTATGGAACAGGAGCAAGGCGTGTGCCAAAAGCTTCGAATTGTTGAAAAAACAGGACGCCAAAAATCTTGATCTTTTAATTTACCACGAAGGACTGATATCTTCTTGCTCTAAATAATAGTTCGATCAAGAGCAGGATTAAGAGCAGGAGCAAGAAAAAAACAGGAAGTAAGGAAATACTTTATAATCTGAATGAGGCATTCGAAATCTGTTGAGCGTCGGTGAGTGGTATCCCTGAACGCCAAAGTTGAAAAATGACCTGCTGTCAACTTTCACGTCAACCATAATTGACCGTGTCAATTATGGTTGACGCTGTGCGTCAACTTTTATCCCGTTTCTTTAATCGCTTGCTTAATGCCTGCTTGGAGATACCCAGGAGCCTAGCGGCCTGGCTCTGATTATTATCGGTACGTTCCAGGGCCTGATCAATGGCATATTCGATCAGTGCCGTCAGGGTGGGAAATCCGCCCATTAAATCCTCCAGGGCAATGTCACGGGTGGGGGAAGCATTGGCTGCCTGGGATCGGGTGGCGGTTGGCGCATTTACCAGCCGGTCCAGAATTGTATCAACACTGAGGCTTGTGTCTGTGCTTTGTGCCACGGCATCATAGATATAGGTTTTCAACTCCCTGATATTACCCGGGAACGGGTGGGTCGACAAAACGGCTGCAAGCTCTTCCCCGGTTTGTACAACGGGTTTGCCCATGACTTTGGCGGCCTGATCCCTGAGATAATCGGCGATCAGGGGGATGTCCTCTTTACGCTCCCGCAACGGGGGCACCTGGATCAGGTGGGTGGAAAGCCTGAAGAAAAGGTCGGACCTGAATCGATCCTGATCCACCGCCGCAAGCGCATTACGGGATTTATTGGTTGCGGATATGATCCGTGCCCGGCAGGTCCGGGGCCGGTCCGATCCCAGAGGGTAAAAAATTCCCTCCTGGACCAGTCGCAGCAGTTTGACCTGGGAAGCGGCAGAAAGGTCCCCGATTTCATCTAAAAACAAAGAGCCACCCGCGGCCTTTTCCACCAGCCCCTCCCTGTGTTTATCCGCCCCGGTGTAAGCACCTTTACTGTGACCGAAAAGTGTGTCTGAAAACAGGTTGTCATCAAGTCCTGCCACATCCACCGTAACAAAAGGGCCGTCAAGCTCGGATACATCATGAATAGCCCGAGAGACGAGTTCCTTGCCGGTGCCGGTTTCGCCAAGAATCAGAACCGGCTCCCGGCTGGAGGAGATGGACTCAATATACTGGAAAAGTCCAATCATCGTGGGGTTCCGGGTAATGATGTGCTGGAAATGTTCCGGATATTTAAGATTCCGGTTAAAGGAAACCCCTTTAAGGGTCATGACTTCATGTCGCAACGCGCATATTTCCAGGGCATTTCTCAGTGCCGAGGCAAAGGTGTTCATGTTGATCGGTTTGACCAGATAGTCATGGGCCCCTTGCTTTAAACACTCAACAGCACTTTCAACCTCGGAATTGGCCGTGATGATCACCACCGGGATGTGGGGATGGGTCACCCGAAGCTCTTTTAATACCGCAAGTCCGGATTTGTGGGGCATATTCAAATCAAGAAAAAGGACACATGTACCAAGGTCACCGATCACTCCAGGCAGCCGGCGGCTGTCCTGCACCGGAACCACCTGATTGACACCCATGGAGGTGAGCAAAAAACCGTACGCGTCAAGCTCTGATGCTTCATCGTCCACCAGAACCACCGGAACCTTTGATTGGCTGAAATTAATCATAATTCTCTTTGTTGTCCTCGTTGGCGTTTTTACCAGGGGCCAAAGGAAGGCAGATCCTGAACATGACACCCGTGTACCGGTTTTCCACATGAATCATACCCTTCATCTCCTTTTCCACGATCATTTTGGCCATGTACAAACCAATGCCGGTGCCGGTGGCCGTTCCCTTGGTGGTAAAATAGGGCGTAAATATCTTTTCCATCAAGTGCGAGGGAATCCCGCAGCCCGTATCTTGAATCTCCAGGCAGATTTCATCACTGTTTTTAAGAACAGCCAGGTTGATCAACTTGTGAATCGAACGGTTCGGGGCGTTGGCCTGACGTTCATTGATAGCATCCTTTGCATTGGAAATGATGTTGACCAGAACATGGACAAATTCATTCTTATACCCCAGTATGGGCATGGAAACCTCCGCGTCGTCCAACTCCAGATCCAGGATGATATTGTTCTGTTTTAGCTGGGGTCTTACCAATTTGATGGCACTTTGTATCGCATCCATTATCTCAAAGGTATGTTTATTTTTGGACGGCCTGAAGTATTCCCTGAAATCATTGATGGTTCTTGACATGAACTGAATCTGGGCATCGGACTCCCGGACCAGTTTTTCAATGAACGGGGCAGAAATCATCTGATTATAAAAGGCCGGGGTCAGGGAGGCAATATACGAGGACAGGGCATTAAGCGGCTGGCGCCACTGATGGGCAATGGCAGACAGCATTTCACCCATGGCGGCCATTTTCTGGGCCTGACGCAGGTTCTGCTCAGCATTCACCCGTTTTGAAATATCCCAAATACTGTACATTTTGACCATTTCCCGGTCCAATTTCAACGTGGATATCCCGATCTCAGCCGGAAACTCCGAACCATCCGCCCGACTGAATGTCCATTTAAATACATCGGATCCGCCCGAAGCGCGAGACTGTTCAACCTGTCTCAATTTCAGCTTTGTGGCCGTGCCGTCCATCTGGGTGTCAGGGGAAAGATCCAGCATGGTCCGGCCGATAATTTTATCTTCGGCAAGCCCAAACATATCCAATGCTTTTTGGTTACATTCAATATAAATCCCGTTTCTTGTGAGCATAATGGCATTGGTCGCCATATTAAAAAGGGTCCGATAGCGGGTCTCAATCTCTTTTCTGCGAATAATTTCCCCACGAAGATCTTTATCTTTTCCCGAGACAATGGCCTCAAACCTGTTTTTTGAAATAAACAAAATCAAAGCAGACCCTCCCACGGTGAGAAACAGCAACAAGGATAGAATACCTAAAATTTTCAAGACGATGGCCATGGCAAAAAGCATATCCGTATTTTTGGCCATGGCCATGGCCTCTTCCTGATCCACGTTGGTACAAAGGTACCATCCCGTGTCCGTAAGTTTGTGAAAGCTGAGCATTCGATCCCGGTAGGAGAAAGAGCCTGCCTCCCGTCCGGGAAAATATGCACCGAACGCCGAAAGGCCGGGATCGGATTCCTGGATTTTGGTGGTCATCATCAGGCTTTTGTTCTGGTGAACCAGTACGGTGCCCTGGCTGTCAATGATAAAAGCGTACCCATATCTGCCGATACGCAGGTCCATGACCGAAGCCTGCAGGGTATCTAAGATAATATTGGCACTTAACACCCCAACCACCTGGTTATTATGGACCAGAGGCACTACGACGGCAATGACCATCTTCCAGAAACCCGCATCCATGAAAGGCCGGGTTAACGTCAATTTTTGTTCTTCCATGGCCCGCCTGTACCAGGGGCGGGTCCGGGGATCATAATCTGCCGCGGCACGCCAGTTGGCCCCATCTATCATGGTGCCGTTAAAAAGTCCCAGATAAACATCGGAAAAATTCCCGGCTGCCATGGTCATTTTTAAAATGGGCCTTGGATCCTGTCCCTGGGTCAAATAAAGATCTTCCAGGGTGTGAGCCAACGCATCAATGAGCTTAAACCGATGGTCCAGCCACATCTGGACCATCTTGGCTGCCTCTTTGCTCAGGGCCTGCTGGTGACGCTCCACCGTGTGCCGGCTGATGGACTGGGTGTAGGTATAGGTGATACCCGCCAGAACAAGAATAATCGCCACCAGTATGGATACCAGCATTATGTTTATTTTAAGCGTCATGGCGCGTTGTTTCCTGTGTTACCCTAAATCCATGCACATGTATTTTATTTCCAGATAATCGTCCAGCCCATATTTTGAGCCTTCCCGGCCGTTACCCGACGCTTTGACACCGCCAAAAGGAGCCACCGGGTTGGAAATAATACCGGAATTGATACCTACCAGGCCATATTCCAGTTTTTCTCCGATGCGCCAGCTTCTGCCCAGATCCCTGGTGTAAAAATAGGCGGCCAGCCCAAATTCCGTATCATTGGCTTTGCGGACCACTTCATCTTCCGTGTCAAACTTGAAAATCGGGGCCAGGGGACCAAAGGTCTCCTCTTTGGCCACCCGCATATCATCGGTGACATCCGCAACAATGGTGGGGGCAAAAAAGGAGCCGCCCAGGGCATGGCGCGTACCGCCGGCCAGGATTTTCCCGCCCTTGCTCGCGGCATCTTTGATATGGCTTTCCACGGTTTCCACGGCAGCCAGATCAATGAGCGGACCCAACTGAACCCCGTCATCAAAGCCGTTGCCCACCTTAAGGCCTTCCACGGCCGTTGTCAGCTTCCGGCAAAACGCAGCATATACACCGGCCTGGACATACATCCGGTTGGCGCACACACAGGTCTGGCCGGCGTTGCGGTATTTACATGCCATGGCACCTTCCACCGCCGCATCAATATCCGCATCGTCAAACACAATAAAAGGGGCGTTTCCTCCCAGTTCCATTGAAAGCCGCTTCATGGTACCGGCACAGTCCCGCATCAGTTTTTTACCCACCTGGGTGGAGCCGGTAAAGGTCAATTTACGGACAATGGGGTTGGCCGTAAGTTCCCCGCCAATGGCCGAAGAGGAGCCGGTCACCACATTGAACACCCCTTTGGGCACCCCGGCCTGCTGCCCAAGTTTTGCAATGGCCAGTGCGGAAAAAGGCGTGGCTGTTGCCGGTTTCACTACCATGGTGCAACCGGCGGCCAAGGCTGCACCTGCCTTTCTGGTGATCATGGCACTGGGGAAATTCCACGGGGTAATGGCAGCCACCACCCCCACAGGCTGTTTGATTACCACCAGGCGCTGGGAGGCCACGGTCTGGGGGATCACATCTCCGTATACCCGTTTGGCCTCTTCGGCAAACCATTCAAAAAAGGCGGCGGCATAAACGATCTCTCCCTGGGATTCCGCCAGGGGCTTGCCTTGCTCTGCGGTCATTATCGCGGCTAAATCCGCCTGATTTTCCATGAGCAGGTCGTGCCAGTTTCGCAGGATGGCCGAGCGCTCTCCGGCGGTTTTGGACCGCCAGTCATCCAGGCTTCCATTTGCCGCGTTAATCGCCCTTCGTGTTTCATCTGCACCGCAAAAGGGAACCGTACCAAGAACCTCTCCTGTGGCAGGATTGGTCACGTCAACGGTTTTTCCGCTGTCTGCGTTTACCCACTCATCCTGAATAAAACAATGCCGGCACAGGAGATCGGGGGTTTTTATTTTCAGCATGTTAACTCCCTTTGCTAAGCGGCCAGTCCGACCAAACCCGCTTCCATTATATCCAGCCCCTTTTGCAGGTGTTCATCTTCGATGACCAGGGGCATCAACACCCGGATGACATTGCCTTCAATGCCACAGACCAAGATGATCAAACCGTTGTCAAAACAGTACGCAGACAGTTTTTTGGCCGTGTCCGGGTCAGGTGTGCCGTCGGCATGGACAATGGTGAATCCCCGCATGGCGCCGATGCCTCTGATCTCACCCACATGATCAAATTTACGTGTCCAGACACCAAACGTTGCACCAAGTTTTTCACCGATGACTTCAGCCTTTTCCAAAAGATTTTCCTCTTCAAAAACATCCAGCACCGCATGGGCAGCGGCACAGGCCACGGGATTGGCACCATATGTGCCGCCTAGACCGCCGGGATGTACGGAATCCATAATCTCTTTTCTACCCACCACCGCGCTTAAAGGCATGCCTGCAGCAATACTTTTGGCCACGGTCATCAAATCCGGTTCCACACCAAAATTCTCAATGGCAAACATCTTGCCGGACCGGCCCATACCCGACTGGATCTCATCAGCAATAAAAACAATGCCGTGGTCTTTACAGAACTGGGCCACCTGGGGCAAAAAGTCCGCAGGCGGGGCGATAAACCCGCCTTCACCCTGGATGGGCTCAATGACGACGGCTGCGGTGTTTTCAGGATCAATACCGGTAATAAAAAACTTGGTAAATGCCTCAAAATCACCAAAGGGGGCCCGGTACACTTCAGGGGCCAAGGGGCCGAATCCGCACTTATAGGGCTTTACCTTGGTGGTCATGGCCATGGTGAGGTAAGTACGTCCATGATAGGACCCGTCAAACACCACAACACCCTGTCTTTTGGTATAATAACGGGCGATTTTTACCGCATTTTCCA
>DATFIL010000547.1:0-3020 GCA_035270145.1 Desulfobacter sp.
AAAGAACAAGAGGTAAGGAGATATTATGAACTTTGATCAAATTACTACAAGCAGACGGTCCATCAACTTTTTTGACCCTGAAAAAGAAATCCCCCAGGAAATGATTAAAAAAATGGTGGAACTGGCCGGAAATACACCGTCAAGTTATAATCTCCAGCCCTGGAATCTGATTATTCTTCAGGACAGCGCCAAAAAAGAAAAACTTAAAGCGTTGGCCTTCAATCAGCCCAAAATTGTTGAAGCCCCAGTAACCATGATAGTGCTGGCAGATCGGGAGGGATGGAAACAGGGCCACCCCGGATTTGAACGGGCCTGGCAGGAGATGGTCAAAACCGGCATGCCCGAAACGAAACGGGATTGGTTTCTAAAGGCCACAAGCGGCTTATACAACTGGAGCCCGGAGGCCAACCTGGCCTTTGCTGCCAAAAACGCGGGATTCTTTGCCATGAGCCTGATGTATGCTGCTGTAAGCTTGGGGCTTGATTCCCATCCCATGGACGGATTTAATCATGAAGGCGTAAAAAAAACATTTAATATCCCTGACAGATACTGGATTCCATTGCTGCTTGCCGTGGGATACAAAAAGCCCGGGCTTGTACTTGATCCGCCTAAATGGCGTAAAACCTATGAAGAAATAGTTGTTGAATTTTAAAAAAGCAACATATGATATAGATGACGTTGCTGAACCATAGGCAAACCACCCGGAAAAGGAAAATTCTGTCTCCTGGCCGGGTCTCCATGCTCAGTTATGCCGTGTTGATACTGCTTGGCGCGATTTTACTTCTTTTGCCCGCATCCACTGAAAAAGGACATTTGGACTTTATTGACGCACTTTTCACATCAGCTTCCGCCGTGTGCGTCACAGGACTGATCGTGGTGGACACCGCGTCAACGTTCACCCTTTTCGGCAAAGTCGTCATCATAGCGCTGATCCAGGTCGGCGGCCTAGGCATCATGGTTTTGTCCACCATATTCCTGGTCACCCTTGGCAAGCGGGTGAGCATGACCGGCCGGCAGATGCTCTCGGAGACCTACAGTTACGGCCAGGGAAAAAATGTATATTCACTGGTCAAAGAAATAGTGATCTTTACATTTATCATTGAGCTGATCGGAGCGGCATTGATGCTGCCGGATTTTCTTTACAGATTCCCTGTGGGCAAGGCCATCGGCTATGCGGCATTCCATTCGGTCAGTGCGTTCTGCAACGCAGGATTTTCTCTGTTTCCGGACAGTTTCACCCGGTATGGCGGCAGCTGGCTGATCAATCTTGATATCTGCTTTCTTATTATCAGCGGCGGGATCGGATTTATTGTCATGGCCGAAATCCGGCAAAAATGTTCATTTTCAAAAGGCTGTCGGTCAAAACTCAGTCTGCATACACGGCTGACGCTGACTGCGACATTGATCCTGCTGGTCGGCAGCACGCTGCTGTTTTTTATCCTGGAATGGTCCAACACACTTAAGGATCTGCCCCTGCACACCAAATTTCTGGCCTCTTTTTTCCAGGCCGTGAATACCCGTACAGCCGGATTCAATACCCTTGACATTGGCAGCCTGGCCAATGAAACGCTTTTTATCAGCATTCTTCTGATGTTTGTGGGCACAGCCCCCGGCTCCTGCGGCGGCGGGGTCAAGGTAACGACAATATCCGCCATCGCCATCCTGGGATATTCTAGATTCCGGGGACAGGAACATCCCCATATTTTTTACCGCAGGATATCTGATGCCAGTATATCAAAGGCGGTGAGCCTGATTCTCATCAGTATGCTGGTGATTGTCATCAGCGTGGTGCTGCTCCAGCAGACGGAAATCGGTGGGGTCTCACATCATCTGACCCGGGGCTCCTTTCTTGAAATTTTTTATGAAGTGGTCAGTGCCTTTGGCACCGTGGGACTGTCCACCGGTATTACGGCCGGATTTTCAGGGCTTGGCAAACTGATTATTATATGTATCATGTTCATCGGGCGCTTAGGTCCCATGGGTATTGCCATTGCAGTAAGCAGAAAAAGTAAACCAAGTAAATTTTCCTATGCCCAGGAAAATATAATGATCGGTTAAAGAAAGATTTATATGAAACAGTTTCTGATTATCGGCCTGGGAAACTTCGGGTTTTACCTGGCCACCGATTTATACCGCAAGGGTCATGATGTCATGGCCATAGATAAAAGCCCTGTTCTTGTACAATCCATTAAAGACCATGTCACCCAGGCAGTGGTTGCAGATGCTACGGATGCGGGTACCTTTAAAGCGCTTGACGTCAAAAATGTGGACACTGCCGTGGTGGGCATTGGCTCCGTGCTTGGGGATTCCATCCTTGCGGTGCTCAACCTTCAGGAAATTGGTATCTCGCATATTGTGGCCAAAGCCATCAGTGATCCGCACAAAAAAGTTTTGGAAAAAATAGGCGTTGAAAACATCCTCTTCCCGGAAAAAGATACGGCCCTGTCCATGGCAAGAAAACTGGATAACCCCAGCCTCATAGATTATCTGCCGCTTATGGAGGGTTATGGCATTATCGAGCTTGCCGTGCCTGAAAAATTTGTGGGCCAAAATCTTAAACAAATTGACCTGACCAACAAATACGGTGTTCAGATCATTGCGATAAAAAGCATGGAGGCTGGGCATACACTGTTCTCCCCCAAAGCTGATGACATTTTGAACCAGGAAGATATCCTGATTCTGCTCGGACCGGAGAAAGGTCTTGATACTCTGAAAACCGCCACCCCAAAATAGATATCCAGATTGCACACATGAACGTTGACAATAAAAAATATGGGTGTTAATTTTCTATAAGTATCTTTTAAGTTAGCTTTATCTGATTTTATTCCTGAAACCGTACAATTTATAAGGAGAGCAAAATGGATTTATCCACGACTTATCTGGGTTTACCTTTAAAAAATCCCGTAATCGTCGGCAGTTCAGGACTGACGGATACCCCTGAAAAAATAAAGGAATGGGAGAAAAACGGTGCCGGTGCTGTGGTTCTCAAGTCCCTGTTTGAAGAAGAGATTATCTTTGAA
>DATFIL010000548.1:0-3559 GCA_035270145.1 Desulfobacter sp.
TCCAAACTGCGTACATTCCAACGTAAGGTTAAAAAATGGAAAGCGCTTAACGGATCAGGCAAAGAAGTAATGTTTTTGCAGGAAAAAACTCCTGGGCGTATGGGGTTATCAGATTTTACAAAGCTAAAAAAAGTAACAATCACGATCAACGGGGAGCCCTTGAATCACCTGCTTTATCATTTTCGCTTAATTTACAGCGGTTGGTGCCATGTCAAAGTGGTCCTCGGTGGAGAATCATTTGCCGCACTCAGTGAAGGATTACAGGACGCTTTTTGGCGGCTGGGAGGGGTCCCAACAGAGCATCGTACAGACAGCCTGTCTGCTGCTTTCAAAAATTTGACCAAAGATGCGAAGGAAGATGTCACCAAGCGTTATGAGGAGCTATTCAACCATTATGGCTTGATCCCGACCCGAAATAATAGGGGAAAGGGGCATGAAAACGGCGGAGTTGAGTCACCACACGGCCACTTAAAGAATAGAATTCACCAAGCCTTATTGCTCCGGAATTCTGTCGATTTTGAGTCTGTCTCGGCCTATCAGCGGTGGCTGGATATTATTGTAAGGGATATCAATGCCCGCAATGCCGATAAGGTTGCAGAGGAACGTAAGTACTTGAAAGAACTTCCTCTTCAGAGGACCGTTGATTATACTGAGAAAGTGGTCGGAGTCAGCACGACCAGCACAATTCTGGTAAAACGGGTCATTTATACGGTTCCATCCCGCCTGATAGGAGAAAAGCTGCGCCTTCATATTTACCATGACAAGATTGAAGCCTACCTTGGAACCACCTATGTCATCACGTTACCCCGAAAATTTTCACCAGATAATAATCGGCGTACTCGCTGTGTAGATTATCGGCACGTAATCGGCAGCCTGGAGCGAAAACCCCAAGCGTTTCGCTATTCACAGCTAAGGGATGACCTGCTGCCCAGCGACACTTACCGGTTTATATGGGAACGGCTTGACCAAACCCTTGATCCCCGTGCCGCCTGCAAAACCATCGTGGGCATATTGTCTCTGGCGAATCGGACCGACCGGGAGACGGAGTTGGGTGATTATATTCTTGAAAAAATGATGAATAACCATATTCCGGCGCTTCATGAACTTCAAAATAAATTTAACAAAAAGGAAGAGGTAATACCGGAAATAAATATGATGGCGGTTTCAGGAGAAGATTACAATATCCTGCTTTCTTCTCATTCATCAACATTTGTGGAGGACTGCTGATGGCAAGTACTGAAACGCTTCCCGTATTGCTCAAACAGTTGCGCCTTTCAACCATAGCACGGCTATGGGAACCCCTGCTCTCCCGTGCCCAGGAGGAACATTGGAACCCGGCGCAGTATTTGGCAACCCTGTGTGAACAGGAAGTCAATGAACGCTACAGCCGGCGTATTGCCCGTTTTACGAAAGAATCCCGCCTTCCGATGGGTAAGACCCTTGAAACGTTTAATTTTAACCACACTCCGGCAATACGTCAGGAAAAGATAGATGCCTTGGCTCAAAACAGCGATTGGGTAAAACGTGCAGAGAACCTGTTATTTTTTGGCCCTAGCGGCGTCGGGAAAACCCACCTGGCCGCTGCCATATCTCACGCATTAATAGAACAATCAATTCGGGTACGTCATTTTACGACAACTGCACTTGTTCAAAAAATGCAGCAGGCCCGTGCTGATTTGCAGCTTGAATCATTTTTATCCAAACTCGATAAATATGCAGTCATTGTCCTTGATGACCTGGGCTATGTCAAAAAAAGCGACGCGGAAACACATGTACTTTTTGAACTGATCGCCCATAGATATGAGACGGGAAGTATGATTATCACATCCAATCAGCCATTTGGGGAATGGGATAAAATCTTTACTGATCCGTCAATGACTGTAGCTGCCATCGATAGAGTGGTCCACCATTCGATCATTATCGAAATACAGGCAGACAGCCACCGCAAACGTCAGGCAATTTCCAGGAATATAAGAATTCCCCTTAAGCCGGAACCTACCCAAGAAGATAATAACAAAACTAAAGAAAGATAAACTAATGAAAATAGATGTTTACAACACCGCCAAGCAGAGGCTGGAAACCATTGATATTGAAATCACAGAAGAAAACAGCACTTGGTTTGATGACTGCGTGGATAGTGATTCTGTTATGAGAATCACTGATTTTGAAGAAGGATTGCTGATTGAACAGTGCAATTACGACTATCCAATTTGGCTTTATGATATATCCCGGGATGACATTGGTCACAATCGTCAGAGGGCTCAAGAACTATTACCAATATAGCGTGAGAATCAACTATAATTTTTGAAAAGCGTAGTACGTTTATCTATAACAACGAAATAGCAGGGATGTCAGCCTGGTGTTTTGAAATAGGAGAGAATCATGCGAGGTGGTTATAGGGGAAAACCAAAGCCTAAATTGCCGGCACATCTAAAGCGTGTTCATGTGAACGCCCGCATTCAGCGGTGGATGCTTGACGAGCTCAAAAAAAGAGGCGAGGTTGGGATCGTTTTGGAATATATATTGATTGACGCAGGCTTTAAGTGCCAGCCTGAAAAGTGTGAAAAAAAGCCAGTTTAAAGCATATTTTAGAAATTCGACCTTCAATAATCAAATTTTTCCCTTACCCTCAAAAAAATCTCCGCGGAGTGGAAGGATAAGTCAAGGAAAAAATGGGAGGGACCCTCTGGGAGGAACCGGTTTTTTCCTTGACTTATCCTGGAACGAGTTACAAATTTTTGGGGGTAAGGGTAAAAATACAGTGTATGAAACGACAACTACCGATCTCTAAAATCCATTTAATGTGGTTTAACAGACTTTAATTACTAAAGGATCGGCGTCAATTACAATGAAGGATTGAGTCAGTCTGCTAAATGTAAAGGTCGTAACCAAAACGGAACTGAATTTATGCACTCAAAAAGCAATTTATTGATATAAAAAACCGGACAAGATAATTGACGCGAACCGGACAAAGTAATTGACATTTGATAGAATTTTGATATTTTAATGAAATCAGTTGCAACAAACCAAGAGCAATTGAACCGATCATAACAAATCGTTCATATGCATCAAAACAGTGTCTGACTTTTCTTTTTTGATCAATGCCTATCGGAGGATTCAAATATTTATTCTTCCTGGGCTTTCTGGAATGGCGCGGCAAACTTTTTGTCCAAAATCGATATCGAAAAACCCCCATGACATTCTTGAGCATGTCAAACATAGTTTCGATGCGAATCCTGGCGAAATAGAGTTCAAGGGCCATAACAGGATCTTGATTCAGGTCACTGCACATCAATACAATAGGACCACGACTGGTAATTGCCAACACAAAACGAATCAAACCAGCTGTTGGCCGCTACCGGGTCATTTATTTTGGCCATTGACACTTACTGCGCGGTCTTTCGAAAGTCCCTGGTTCAGGAAAATTTAACTTTTTATCGGGAGCTTTTGGGTTTAAAGCCCGGCCCCTCAACTCCCCGTTAACTATAAAATACAAACCCTTGCCATAACCGATATTATGACCTATATTTAGATCATAATAAAGACCACAAAGGAGGAT
>DATFIL010000549.1:0-2263 GCA_035270145.1 Desulfobacter sp.
GGCGATTTTATGAATACCGTTCTGCGGCAGCACTGGCACACCTTCACAAAAATAATTGATGTGAAAGACTGGAATCTCTACTTGGAACAATGCGCTCAAATCAATCCAGAAGTTGATATATGGAAAGAAACAACCCGGTCAAAATTAAAGCAGATCGTTTTCAGAATACTCGCAGAAGCAAAGTACATTGAAAATACAAGATCCTGCAAATTGATACCGGTTTCCCTGACGCCGGAGATAAAATCATATCTTGTTAAAAACAAGGAGGACTATGTCCTGCGTTGTATGGATATTACATGGCCCTGCAAGGATTTCATATGACACCATTTAAAAACCGTCTGGATAAAATTCTTGATCGACTGACATCTGAAAAGCTCCTTTCTAATTCGGGACTTGGAAACGAAATCGGTTTTTATATTTTTGATTACCCGCCTGAATTTGAAGTGGCGGTCAGGGACCATATCCGGTTTGTTTTAAGGCAGCTTCCAAAAAAAAAGCCTGATTTGAAATTCACACATATCAATTTGTTCGATCTGATGCTTGATTATCTCAAGAACAGAAATCTTCTGGACCGGGTATTGGACATTGAATTGAAAAAGGGTAGCGAGGCGCTTCTAAGCGCCTTGAAAGGTCCCCTTGATGCTAAAAAAATTGCCAAGGAGTTTATAACTCTTGCACCACCTGAAGACAATGACCTGGTATTGGTATCCGGTGTGGGAAGCGTATATCCAATGCTGAGAAGCCATAATCTGTTAAACAATCTCCACCATCTCATGGAAGATACCCCATTGGTGATGTTTTATCCGGGTGTATTTACAGGTCAGGGACTAAGGCTGTTCGGCAAGCTAAAAGAGACAAATTATTACAGGGCGTTTCAACTGGTTGATTAGACAACGAAAGCATATCTTAAAGGAAAGCCGGCAATGCAGATTCAAAATACATTCAAAAAGAATATCTCAAGACCCATCAACGGGGTTGTTAAAGCAGATCAGCTCAATGAATCGGTTGTATGGCAGGAACTTGATGAATATGTCGTCACACGTGAACTTGATCAACATTTCAGAACATTTTTAAAATCATATATCGGTGCCATAGACAATCAAAATGATCCAATCATTGCAGGCAGGATGGCCGTTTGGATATCAGGTTTCTTTGGTTCCGGTAAGTCCCATTTTATAAAAATTCTTTCTTATCTTCTGGAGAATAAAACCGCGCGTTGCCCGGACACCGGAGCAGAGAAACGGGCTGTGGCATTTTTTGCAGACAAAATAAAAGACGCCATGCTTTTGGGAGATATCAAACGGGTTTCCAATATTGATGCAGATGTTATCCTCTTTAACATTGACAGCAGAGCTGACTCAACAGATGGCCGGTCTGCCATTCTGTCCGTATTCTGGAGATTGTTTAATGAAAGCCGGGGGTTCTGCTCCGATTCATTGCATCTTGCAGAAATTGAAAGATATTTAACGCGTAAAGGACAATACCAGACGTTTAAAGACAAATTCAAAGAAATTTATGGGTCGGCATGGGAAACCGAGCGTGATGCCTATTCACTGCTTCAGGATGAAATCGTAGAGGCCTTGTCCATCGTTCTTGATAAAAACCCGGATGCCGCAACGGCGTGGTTTGAAAAATATGAAAATAATTTCAGCCTGACCGTGGAACACTTTGCCAAAAGGGTAAAGGAGTATCTGGATTCGAAATCATCCAATCACAGAATTATTTTTCTGGTGGATGAAATCGGCCAGTTTATCGGCAGTGACACCCACCTGATGTTAAACCTTCAAACCATTGTTGAGGATTTAGGAAGGGTTTGCAATGGCCGGGCCTGGGTTGTGGTTACCTCCCAGGAAGATATTGATGCGGTGCTTGGTGATATAAAATCCTCAAAAGCCAATGATTTTTCTAAAATCCAGGGCCGGTTCAATACACGGCTGTCATTGTCCAGCGCCAACACGGATGAGGTGATCCAGGCCAGGCTTCTTGAAAAACAGGACGATGCAAAAATTGAACTTGAAAAACTATTCACCCAACAAGGCGATATCCTCAAAAATCAGCTCAGTTTTACCCATGATACATCCACATTAAGAAATTATGCCACTGCCCGGGATTTCACCCGCAACTATCCATTCACCCCGTATCATTTTCAGCTTGTTCAAAAAATCTTTGAATCCATCAGGAAAGCCGGTGCCACAGGCCTGCATTTAAGCCGTGGAGAGCGTTCCATGCTCGATGCATTTCAATCGGCGGCCATGAACATAGC
>DATFIL010000550.1:0-5876 GCA_035270145.1 Desulfobacter sp.
CTGATCCCCGGCCGGGCCAAAGGGAGACACCAGATTGAACAATCCCATATTTTTTCCTGTACTTTCCTTTGTTCTGGACAGATACTATAGTCTATAACAAATATACCATACCGGAGGTACAAAACCCATGAAAGAAAAAAAAGAAACCGTTGCCGTAGTCGGCGCAAGCCCCTTGAAGGACAGATATTCCAATCAGGCCCAGATCCTGCTGGAAGAATACGGGCACAGCCCCGTACCCGTGGCCCCCAAACACGAAACCATTGAAGGCAAAACCGTTTATCATTCGCTTTCCGATATTCCCCAGGCCATTGACACGGTAACCATGTACATAGGCCCGGCCCGTCAGGACAAGGTTATTGACCAGATTCTGGACATCAAGCCCCATCGGGTGATCTTTAACCCCGGCACGGAAAACCCCCGGGCCTATGAAAAACTTAAACCCGCCGGAATAAAAGTCCAGGAAGCCTGCACCCTGGTTCTTTTGAAAACCGGCCAATATACGAAATCTTTTAATCTTTAATATTCGATGATCAAGTTTTTGTTAATTTGTGCCCGACTTCTGCGTTGGAAAAAATTACCTAAAAATTTGATGATCGAGTGATATAAATATGATATTTAGATTGATCTAATTAATTTTTTTAACAACCCATGGAAAGAAGACTAAATGGAAACACAAACCGCCAAAGGGCATTTTATTGAAAACATTATCAAAGAAGATCTTGCCGAAAATAAAAACAATGGTCGCGTGGTCACACGTTTTCCGCCGGAGCCCAATGGCTTTCTGCACATCGGCCATGCCAAAGCCATCTGCCTGAACTTTAACATGGCCCAGAAGTTTAACGGGAAATGCAACCTGCGGTTTGATGACTCCAACCCGGCCAAGGAAAAACAGATTTACATTGATTCCATCATGTCAACCGTTAAATGGCTGGGATTTGACTACAATACCCCGTTACATGCATCAGACTATTTTGACGCCCTTCATGATTTTGCCGTTGAACTGATTAAAACGGGCAACGCCTATGTATGCAGTCTGGCTGCAGATGAAATGAAAGAATACCGCGGCACCCTCACCGAGCCGGGCAAAGACTCTCCCTACAGGAACAGAAGTGTTGAGGAGAACCTGGATCTGTTCCGGCGGATGAGGGCTGGAGAATTTGATGAAGGCGAGCACACCCTGCGGGCCAAGATCGACATGCGTTCCCCCAACATCAACATGAGGGACCCGGTGATCTACAGGGTCAAAAAAGCACCCCACCCCCGCACCGGGGACAAGTGGTGCATTTACCCCATGTACGACTTTACCCACAGCATCTCCGATGCCCTGGAAGGCGTCACCCATTCCCTGTGCAGCCTGGAATTTGAGGATCACCGGCCGTTGTACGACTGGATTCTGGACAATATAACAATCCCCTGCCATCCCCAGCAGATTGAATTTGCCCGGATGAATATCAACTATACGTTGTTAAGCAAAAGGAAACTGCAGCGTCTGGTCAGCGAAGGCCTGGTATCCGGATGGGATGACCCCAGGCTGCCCACGCTGGAAGGCATGCGCCACAGAGGGTATACCCCGGCCGCCATCCGTAATTTCTGCGATGTCATCGGGGTATCCAAAAAAGAGAGCCGCATTGACATGGGCCTGCTTGAATCCTGCCTCAGAGAAGACCTCAACGAAAATGCGCCCCGGGTCATGGGTGTTATCCGGCCTTTAAAAGTCACCCTGGAAAATTATCCCGAGGGACAGACCGAAACCCTGGCGGCCATGAATCACCCTAAAAAACCGGAAACAGGCAAACGGGAGGTCAGTTTCTCCAAACACCTCTATGTTGAGCAAGATGATTTCATGGAAAACCCCCCAAAAAAATTCTTCCGCCTGGGACCAGGCCGGGAAGTGCGTCTACGCGCGGCCTACTTGATCACCTGCAAAGAGATCATTAAAAATGAAGCTGGAGAAGTGGTTGAACTGATCTGCACCTATGATCCTGAAACCCGCGGCGGCAATGCCCCGGACGGCAGAAAAGTCAAAGGCACCATCCACTGGGTAAATGCCCAGGACTGCATAGATGCACAGATCCGGCTTTATGACAGGCTTTTCAAGGATGAAAACCCGGAAAGAGATGGCCAGGATTTTGTGGAAAATCTCAATCCAAATTCTCTTGAAATTCAGGAACACGCCAAACTGGAAAGAAGTCTTGAAAAAGCCGAACCTGAGGTGGTTTACCAGTTTGAACGTCTGGGCTACTTCTGCCTGGACGCAAAGGAGAGCACGCCGGAAAAACCGGTTTTCAATCGCACTGTCACGCTGAGGGATACCTGGGCAAAAGTGGCAAAGAAATAACCGGACAGCCCCCTTATTATAAAAGCCCGGCATGGAGACAACCTGGTCTTCCATGCCGGGCTTTTTTTATTATGGCTTTTATGCCGAACGTAGTCAGTTAAGACTTAGGCTAGTCAACATGAGCTTTTGCAAGCCCATTCTGAATCTGTGATTCAGGAGGGGTCATTGACTGCGCCAGGTTGTACCCTGGGGCCCATCCTCCAGCACAATTTTCATTGCCAAAAGCTGGTCCCGGATCTCATCGGCCCGGGCAAAATCTTTAGACTTTCGGGCAGCCGTCCGCTCGGCGATGAGGCCGTCAATCATGGCAGAATCCACATCCTGATCAGCCATGGCCCTGTCCTTTTTGACCGCAAAATAGTCAGACGCGGACATCATAAAAATGCCTAAAATTTTGGACGCGGACCTGATATCTGCATAAATACCGGCCAGCAGTCTTCTGTCACTCTCCCCGGGTGCGTCATTGGCATCATCGAGCAGTTTATTGCCCTTTTTGACCGCGTCAAATACTTCGGCCATGGCCTTTGCCGAATTGAAATCATCGTTAAACGCCTCAACAATATCCGCCCATAAAGGACCGTGTTCCCCTGCGGCAGTTTCCGGGGTAATGTCTGCCTTGTCCAGACGTTCCAGGAACGCATAAATACGGTCAAGCCCTACGGACACCTCGCGCATACTGTTTTCGCTGTAATCAATGGGGGAACGGTAATGCTTGGACAAAAGGAACATGCGGATGACTTCGGGACTGTAGTCGGCCAGCACCTCCTTGATCATGGTGAAGTTACCCAGGGACTTGGACATCTTTTCATTGTTGATGTCCACAAATCCGTTGTGTATCCAGTATTTGACAAAGGGAACGCCAAAGGAGGCCTCGCTCTGGGCAATCTCATTTTCATGGTGGGGAAAAATCAGATCCTTGCCCCCGCCATGGATATCAAAACTTTCCCCAAGGTATTCGTAACTCATGGCCGAACATTCAATGTGCCAGCCGGGCCGCCCTTTGCCCCAGGGGCTGTCCCAGGAAGGTTCTCCGGGTTTGGCCGGTTTCCACAGGATGAAGTCCAGGGGATTTCTCTTTTTCCCGTCCACGGCAATCCGGGCGCCGGCCTGCATATCATCAGGGTTGCGGTGGGACAGTTTTCCATATTCACTAAACGATGAAATGGAAAAATATACATCTCCGCCCGGCACATGGTAGGCCTTGCCCTGGTCGATCAGGCGCTGGACAAAACGGATAATATGATCAATGTGCTCGGTGGCTTTGGGCGCGATGGTAGGCCGAAGAACGTTGAGCGCATCCATTTCATTATGAAATTCATCAATATATTTAGTGGTGATGGCGGTGCAGGACTGGCCGGTTTCATTTGATTTTTTGATGATCTTATCATCCACATCCGTAAAGTTGCGCACATAGGTCACCTCATACCCGAGCTGCATCAGCCACCGGTACACCATGTCAAACACCACTACGGACCTGGCATGGCCGATATGGCTGGTGTCATATACGGTGGGTCCGCATATGTACATACCGACCTTATTGGCGTTAATCGAAACAAATTCTTCTTTTTTCCCGCTCAGGGTATTATAAATCCTTAAACTCATTGCTTTTTATCCTGTATCTTAACTTTTATGTTTATACAGCAGCACCGTGGCCTGGGCTGCAATGCCCTGTTTTCTGCCGATAAATCCCAGATGCTCGGTGGTGGTGGCCTTGATGTTCACACACTCCGGGGACAATTCCAGGACCTTGGCAATACAGTCGGCCATGGCCTTTTTATGGGGACTCATCTTCGGGGCCTGGGCAAATATGGTGCAATCCAGATTGGCGACCATAAATCCTTTTTCCTGAATTTTCCCTTTGCATATATGCAAAAAACGGGTAGAGTTCATGTCCTTATATGCTGGATCCGTATCCGGAAAGTGTTCCCCGATGTCACCTAAGCCCGCAGCCCCTAAAAGAGCATCACAAACGGCATGAAGCAACACGTCCGCGTCTGAATGTCCTTTCAAACCCATGGGATGGGCTATCTCGACTCCGCCGATGACCAGCTTAGGTCCGGCGACAAGTTCATGGACATCGGTTCCTGTGCCCACCCTCATCTGCATCTGCGATTAAATCTCCTTTGCACCAAATTAGCCCATTATTATATGCATGCTGAATTCAAAAGTCCAATTTAAAAACTAAACCATCTTCATACTCGATGATCAATAAAAACTTGATGATCGAGTCATATGCTGATTTATTTTTTTGAAAACTTCTTGATAGATCCACCCTGCATGCCCACCAGCCGGGCAATGAGAACAGCCATGTAAATCTGGCCGAATATGGCCTCCATACCTGCCAGGGTCTGGGATTTATCGTTAACGGGGGATAAATCTCCATATCCCAATGTGGACAGAGTTACCATGGAAAAGTACCTTAAAAGCCCCGGTTTGTCGCGGATGGCTTCATGGGGAAGAGAAAACGACCCAGGATATGCCAATTCCAGTATCAGATACAATTTGGCAAAAAACATGGCTAAAAACAAATAAACCACCAGGGCTGCCGATACCACGTCCCGGGTCACGATGGGTGCCCGGAAAACAAACAGGATAATAAGCAGAGACATATAGGCCAGAAAAATAGCCTGAACCACAGCAGAGGCCATGAGCATATGTTCTTCAATAATGTAAAAATATGCCTGCCAGACAAAAAACAAACAAGGCAGCATCAATGCAATGGAAGCGGCCTGGGACAATTTCTTGTCATCTACCACGGAAAGCACAGCCGTGAGTATAATCAATGAAAACGTCGTGTTAAAAAACACGCCAGGGTGATCAGACTGTGAAAAAAATGGTGCAGAAATGACATTGAGAAGCACAATGCATAAAAGAATGGTGTATTTATTTTGTATAAAAACGCGCAGCATCTTTAATTACTCAACTCTTTTTCATTTACTCGATGATCAATTTTTTGTTAATTTGTCCACCTTCGTTGTTGAAAAAAAATCCCCTAAAAACTTGATGATCGAGGAATAAAAATGTCCGGGACAAAAGTTCCGGACATTTTTAATGTAATGATTCTTTTTTTTACTCAAAGGTGACCGGGGTATAATCCTTGGGCAGGTGGGCTGTTCCCAGGGTGCAGGGCAGACCCGAGGCGTTGGTAATATCGGCCGCGATCTTTTCAATGTCCGGACAGAATCCGCCTTTGGTTTTATCCCAGCCATCTTGGGTTTTAGATGCAAATGTACAGGTACTCAAATGGATTGCATCTGCCCCTTTTGACTTAAGGATTTTTGCCATGTCCGCCACATTATCCCCGGGACACCGACAGGTAAAGACCCCTGCCGGCATGCAGGCATCATAACCGGCAAACCCCTGGGTGGTTTCAATCATTGTTTTAAAACAATTGGTCAAAGGACATCTGGTTTCATTTTTTTCACACCGGATAATCCCTACTTTTGTCATACATACCTCCTGTTACTCGATGATCCAGTTTTTGTTAATTTGCCCAACTTCGGCGTTGGAAAAAATTTTTAATCCTCAAAATATGTTG